>SABV01000217.1 GCA_009928855.1 Erysipelotrichia bacterium
AACAACAACCGCCGTATCGCCATTCTCGAAAAAATGGCCGAAGAGCTCTATCGCGAATGGTTTGTGCGCCTGCGCTTCCCCGGCCACGAAAAAACAAAAACCATAAAAGGCCTCCCCGAAGGCTGGAATATTTCAGAAGCAGGAAGGTTTTTCAAGCTTGTAAAAGGAAAATCTTACACAAGCGAGGAAATTTCTGACCATCAAGTCAATGAAAAACAGAAAAGATTCATTACTTTAAAGAATTTCCTGAGGGGCGGTGGGTTCCGTGAGAATGCTGTTAAATTCTATTCTGGGAAGTTTTCTCCTGAGCAGATTGTCCAAGGTGGTTCAATAATTATAGCCGTAACAGACATGACTCAAGATCGTGCCGTAATAGGTCGAGTGGCAAGAATTCCAGACATGGAATTCCCTTTTAGTATTATTTCTTGCGATGTTGCCAAATTGGAACCAATTGATATTTCAAGCATTTTTTTATACTTCACATTAAGGTTTTCTTCCTTTTCTGAATCCCTAAAAGAATTTGCTAATGGCGCAAATGTTCTACATCTAAAGCCAGAGCTAGCTAGTAAACAAAAAATAATTGTTCCCACAAAATGTTTGCAAGTCAAATTTGAGCAAACGGTAAAACCACTTCAGATTAAAATTGATAAAATGAGCTATTCTCAGAAATGTCTTAATTCAATTCGTGACAAGCTGCTTTCACGGCTGATGTCGGGCAAGATTGATCTTGAGAGTCTAGATATCCAGTTTCCGGCCAGCATGCAGGAGGGCGAATGAGCGAAATCTTCTCTGATGCCGAATATAAAAGCTGGTTTGCCGGTCTGAAACAGAGAATTCTGACTGCGCGGCAAAAAGCGGCGCTGGCTCTTAACTCATCTCTGCTCGAAGTTTACTGGGAACTCGGTAAAACTATCGTCAGCAAAGAAAAAGAAGCGGGATGGGGCTCGGCTTTCATCGAAACACTTTCGCGTGATCTGGGCCGGGCTTTTCCTGATATGCGCGGGTTTTCGCGGCGCAATCTTTATGCAATCAGGCAATGGCACCTGTTCTATGCTGATAACTCTCAATTTGTGCCACAGCCTGTGGCACAAATTCCATGGGGCCACAATCGCCTGATCATCAGCAAAGTCAAAGATTCCGAAGAAGCGCTGTGGTATGCGCAGGCAACCATCGAAAATGGCTGGAGCCGGGATGTTCTTGAGCTCAAGATTGAAAAGAATGAATTTCAGCGGGTCGGCAGGTCATTGACCAATTTCTCGCGTACATTGCCGGCAGTCAATTCAGAGCTGGCTGGTGAAACTCTTAAAGATCCCTATAATTTTGACTTTCTCGGCCTTGAGGACGAAGCACAGGAAAAAGCCATAGAACTGGCTTTGACCACAAAGATCACCGACTTTCTGCTTGAGCTTGGCAAGGGTTTTTCTTTTGTCGGTCGCCAGGTCAAGCTTCTGGTGAGCGATACCGAATACTTTATCGATATGTTGTTTTATCATCTTGATCTGCGCTGTTTCGTTGTTATTGAGCTTAAAGCAGGCAAATTCAAACCTGAATATGCCGGAAAACTGAATTTTTATCTTTCGGCGGTAGACGAACAATTTCGCCGTGCCGGCGATAACCCGTCTATCGGCATAATTCTCTGCAAGAAAAAAGACAGTATCGAAGTTGAATATTCATTGAGAGACATCAACAAACCCATCGGAGTCAGTGATTACATTCTTAGTCAGGCAGTTCCGCTTGATATGGCCAGTAAATTGCCAACTGTAGAAGAGCTTGAAGAAGAGCTTTCCGGCAAGCTGGACCTGTTGCCTGACCCGGAATAAGCCACGGAGATAGACAATGCCAAATTTTATATCTGAGGATCAAATAGAAAAAGCTGCAGTCAGTCTGCTAGCGCAAACCTATGGTTATCGCACCATCAACTGCTACACTGCAGATCTTGAAAACCTGAACGACAAATCAAATCGCAGCTCAAAAAATGAAGTGGCTTTTAAAGATATTCTCAAAGCCGCTGCCGTAAGGCTTAACCGTCAGATTCCAGCATCTGCAATTGATCAGGCCATAGAAGCACTGACCGCCCGCCGTGTTGCAATGAGCCGGATTCTTGCCAATAAAGAATTATACAGCCTCATTCGCAATGGTGTTCCGGTGCAGTTCGAGAATTCACTGGGAAAAACAGAAAAAGGCTCCGTCAGAGTTATCGATTTTGAAAACCCCGAAAACAACGATTTTTGCGCGGTAACTCAGCTCTGGATCAAAGGTGATCGCTACCCGCGCCGGCCTGACATTCTGATTTACGTTAACGGGTTGCCGCTGGTTTTCATTGAATTGAAAAATTCAAATGTGAAGCTGAAAAACGCTTTTGACGACAACCTGTGCAATTATAAACATGATATTCCTCTGCTTTTCAATTATAACGCCTTCTGCGTATTGTCTAATGGTCTTGAAACCCGTGTCGGCAGTATAACCTCAGGCTATGAGCATTTCTTCAGATGGCTGCGGCCTGATGATGAGGCCGAAAAAGTTGACCGCAACTCGATTGAACATGACGGCACCAGCCTTGAACGAGTGCTGCATGGCATTTTCCCCAAAGACAGACTGCTGGATTATATCGAAAACTTTATTCTTTATCACAACGACAGCGTAAAAATTGTGGCGCAAAACCATCAATTTATCGGGGTAAACAAAGCAATAGACTCTTTCTCTGAGCGGCGGCAGCGCAAGGGTAAACTTGGGGTATTCTGGCACACACAAGGCTCTGGCAAAAGCTTTTCGATGATTTTTCTGGCCAGAAAGATTTTTCATAAGTTTTCGGGCAATTACACTTTTGTTATTATTACTGATCGCAACGATCTTGATAGCCAGATTTATCGAAATTTTCTCAATACTGAAACGGTAAAGAAAAACGAAGCGGCGCAACCGAAGAATTCAAGCGAGATGCGTGATTTTCTCGGGCGCAACATGAGGCTGGTTTTTACTTTGATTCAGAAGTTCAGATTTGATAAGGGCAAAGAATACCCGATTCTTTCTGAACGTGATGACGTAATTGTCATTGTCGATGAAGCCCACCGAACCCAATACAATACCCTTGCCGAAAACATGCGCAAGGGGCTGCCCAATGCGCAATATTTTGCCTTTACCGGCACTCCGATTCTTGGCAAAGGCGACCAGCTCTATCAGGGAAAAACCTATGACTGGTTCGGCGGCTACGTCAGTCAGTATAACTTTTCTCAATCAGTTGATGACGGTGCTACTGTGCCATTGTTCTATCAGAAGCGGGTTCCGGAAGTGTTGATTCAAAACGATAATTTGAGTAATGAATTTTATCAGTTACTTGAAGATGAAGATCTGGACACGGTTACCAGAGAAAAGCTTGAAAAGGAATATTCGACCGAAATCGAAGTCATCAAGCGCGACGACCGCCTTGATACTATTGCCAGAGACATTGTAGCGCACTTTCCCAATCGCGGTTATCTGGGCAAGGGAATGATTATCTCGGTAGACAAGTTCACCTCGGTAAAAATGTACGACAAGGTGCAAAAATACTGGAAAGAAGAAACCAAAAACCTGGTCGGCCTGATAAATAAAACACCGGATGGTCATAAAAAAGAGGTTCTCAAGAAGAAGCTTGAATACATGCGTTCAGTAGAAATGGCCGTTGTAATCAGTGAAGAAGCCGGAGAAGAAGCCAAATTCACCAAACAGGGGCTTAATATCAAGATTCATCGGGACAAGCTGAATGAAATAGATGCCAACGGGCATGATATCGAGTACCGTTTCAAGGATCCGGATGACAAGTTGCAGCTGGCATTTGTCTGCGCCATGTGGCTCACCGGATTTGATGCCCCGACAGTTTCGACACTTTATCTCGATAAACCCATGAAAGATCATACTTTGATGCAGACCATCGCCAGGGCCAACCGGGTAACTTCTTACACGATAAATGATGTAACCAAAGAGAATGGCGAAGTTGTTGATTATTACAATGTTTTCCGCAACATGAAAAAAGCATTGTCCAATTACGCTTTAGGCGATGAAAGCAGGGGCGAAGGTGAGGCAGATGTTCCGGATAAAAGCAGACTTTTTGAATTGCTTGATGATGCGGTTTTGCAAGGTGTCACATTTTGCGAAAAACTTGCGATAAATCTACAGTCTGTTCTCGATGTCGGCGATGTTTTCAAAAAAATCAATCTGTTTGACGCTTTTGCAGACAAACTTCTGGAAAAGGATGATTACTGGAAAGAATTCAAGGTATACGAAAACACCATTTCTTCGCTTTACGAGGCCTGCAAGCCTGAGATTCTTGATAAGCAGTACCGGCCAATGATTCCGGTTTTCCAATATCTGAGAGGTGTTGTCGAAGGTTTGTTTGACCCGGAAGCCCTCGAAAAAACGAGAATGAAAATCGAAAGCCTGCTCGACGAAAGTGTTGTTGCAGCGAACAAAACAGCTGATAAACTGGATCAGAACTATGAATTTCAGATTGTCAGAAAGGGTAAGACTCTTGATTTAAGCCAAATAGATTTTGAAAAACTCAAACAGGATTTCAAAGAGAAGAAATATAAAAACATTGAGATTGCCGACCTGAGAAGTTTCATTGAGAAAAAGCTTGAGCTAATGCTGAGTGAAAACAGCACCAGAACTGATTTTGCTCAACGATTACAGGAAATAATCAATAAATACAACTCTGGCGGCATGACTACTGAAAACTATTATAATGATCTGGTCAAATATACTGAAGAGATGAAAGCTGAAGACGAGCGCTATGCGCGTGAGGGGCTAACCAGAGATGAGCTGGAACTTTTTGATATTCTCAAGAAAGAAAGAATGACCAGAGATGAAGAAATTCTGGTAAAAAATGCCGCCCGGCATCTTCTGAAAAGACTGATTGATGAACAACCAAAGGTTTTGATACAGGACTGGTTCAAGGATACCCAGAGCCAGATAAGAGTAAAATCGGCGATTGATGAAGTGCTGGACGATGAACTGCCTGATACCTATGAAAAAGAGCTTTTCAGGCACAAAAGCCTGAAATTGTTTGACTTGGTTTTTGAGTATTCGTCTAAAGGGCTGAGATGGGCGGCCTAAACCGACTACCTCCACACTTTTGCTGTTTTCGCGTCATAAATATGCACCTTGCATTTGAATCGGCCCTCGATCTGCTCTATATGTGCCTTGTCGGCATCTGAATAAACGCCAATGTATATACTCCAAAGTCTGTCAGGCACTTTTTTGCCAAATTTCGCTGCTCTGTTAATCGCCTCTATTATGTGCTCATCGTATTCACCAAAATTGAAGCCAAAAGTTACCAGAGACCCCTCTGTGCGGCAAAGACTGTCGTAACAGTATGTCAGATACTCGTTGTGTTTTATATGGTTAAGTTTCTGAGCACCATCTCCTGCGGTAACGAATATCGGGTATTCGCCTTTTTCCATTCGATTACTGATATTGTCCAGGAGGTAATTGAACTGGTTGTATTCCTCTTTTACAACGGAAACACCAGTGTCAAAAAAAGGCAGAGCCCCATGCAGATAGAAAATATTCTGAGTATCTCGGTATTTACCCCAGATTAGCTCTGACCAGTTCTGTTCTTCTTCTGGAACAAATTCGCTTTGGTTTTCAAGTTCTCTGCCACAGCCATCGACATGATTCAAAACCTTGTTGCGCATCAAAACCCAATAAAGGAGCAGATCATAATTTGTTGAAAAAATTTTCCCGCTTGAATCCAGAAAATTTTTGATAAAAGTGGAGCAAATCTGGCTTTCTTCTTCAGGCACTTTGAAAACGTGCTCAGGGTGAAGAGCTTTTACGGCTTCCAACAAACTCATCTTAAGCCTGACGCTTGCAGCGTCGATTCGTTCCTTTAGCTTGGCACTACCATCGAAGGCGGAAATCAATACAGAAAAGTTATCTAGATTCTGCATAATAATCTCGAAGTTTCGAGTGTTTATGACATCAAAAATAATTTTCAGGTCGTCATCTTCAAGTTTTGTAACAAAATCATGAAGCGCATTATAAGAAAATATTTTGTAATCGTAGGCCATGCTGAAGCCATTGCCAAGCAGTAAGTGAAATGGCCGATCATGGTTTTTCCGTATGGAAACCATGATGGTTTCGTCAATGAAATTTGGCCCCTTTTGATATTTTCTTTTGGCCCCACCCAGGTGTTGAGTTAGAGGGCGTTTACGATAGAATTTACTCCTTTCT
>SABV01000218.1 GCA_009928855.1 Erysipelotrichia bacterium
GACTTTGCCGCCACTATGATGAAGATTCTGCAAACCGGCATTCGCCCCAAAAACATCGTCGGCCTCATTTATCAGCATTATGACCCTGACCTGTGCGGTTCTTTATCGAATTTTATTGATCTCTGTGACAACCCCGACCTGCATATCTACTCAAAAGCGAGCAATAATCTTTTTCTGCGTTACTATTTTGAGAAGAGTCACCATGCAAAACTGGTCGACATAAATGGCCTGAACTACGAACTCTCGTTCGGAAGCCGCAAGCTCAAATTCATCAAAACCCCTTACACCCACTCGGCGGGCAGTTTTATCACCCTCGATGAGCGCACCGGCACCCTTTTTACCAGCGACCTTTTCGGCAGTTTCGCCACCACCTGGGAGCTTTTTCTCGAACTAACAGAACAGTGCTTCAACTGCAACACCTACCATAAATGCCCGAATCAAAAGAGCTATTGCCCGCTGCCTGACATTCTGGATTTTCATCGCCAGGTAATGCCCTGCACAAAAGCACTTTCACACGCCATGGGCTTAATCGAGAAACTGTCGATAAAAACATTGGCTCCACAGCACGGCAGCATTATCAATAAAGAGCGCGACATTGCCTGGGTTATCTCTCGACTTAAAAACCTCGAGGGAGTCGGAATCGATGCGATAGTTTGAAACTTCGCCCCAATTGTCGCCACAAGGAGAAATAAATGACTGCCAACCAAGACCTACTCGATCTCATAGATGCTTTCATCGCAAATGAACTGGCTCTGGCCGCGTATTACAATGCCTGCCTCGAAGCCTACCCCGAAAATGCCGAAAAATGGAAGATTCTTAAATGCGAAGAAGAATTTCATGCTGAAGTTTTCAGAAAAATTCGTGCCTCGGCCGAAGAACACCCTGGGCAGTGGCGCATGGGAAGTTTTTTTGCCCAGACAGTAAAACTGGTTTGCAAATCAGTCAAAGATAAAACCGAAGAACTGAAACTGGGTAAGTTAAACCCCAGATACGCAGTGAATTTCATCGCTGATGTCGAGCAATCATTGATAGAAAGTAATATTTCCAGATCTTTTATAACCGAATTGCCTGATTTTAAAGAACTACTGGAAAGGGTTCAGACCGAAACAGTCGGACACAAGCAACTGCTGCTCAGCCTGCGCGCCTGAACTGCTTTTTAGAGAAGACTTTTTATTCTACGTTCCTCAAAATATTGAGATTAAATGCCAGATCCTGATTTATTTTGCAAGAAGCGGTAAAATTCGCGTTTATTTTTTTCTTGAAAAAATTCTGTAGTTAATGGTCGAATGCGCAATTATATAGTTCTGATGCAAAAAAGACCTCAGCTCTGAAAACTCTCTTGATGCATCTGCTCCATTAGGCCAAGGCTTATTTTTAAGTATTTCGACAATAAACCGTGGCTTTTTTTCAGAGAGACTGTTAACAAATTCATGTCGTAACGACATGATATAGGGCGAACTGAGGTGGTGATAGAAGTGAAAATCATACATAAATCTTGTGGCAAGAGGCGCTTTTGCCTGTAACATGCCATGAACCGCCCCGCCTGTCCAGTCAAGGGGCTGAACGGTATCACCCTGTTTCAAATTAGCAGTGAGAAACTCGCTTATCTCATCAGGAACCCCGGCCTTAGGCGGTGAAAATTTATAATCATTTGCCCGGGCTCGAAAAATAAGATTCATGGCTGAAAAAGAGAGCAAAAAAGTAAGAGCAAGAATTGCCAGGTAAGCAACAATGCTTTTCCATCTGCTTTTTGCATAAAAATCTGCTCCGGCAGACAATGCCCCAGAGCATAAAGCGACATAGTAAAACGGAATCCAGTGATATTTCCAAAACTGCCCTGAAAAAACGGGGTAAATGGTCGCCATCGTCAAAAGCACACCCAGCAAATATAAATAATATTTTGGAATATGATCTCGATTTATAGTAACAAGGCCACTAATGCCCAAGACAAGCCATAAATTTATCATTCCTTTGGCCATAGATGACAGCAGATAAATATGACGTTGAAAACCGCTGATTGCCTCGTGTTTGCCGGTCATTTGCGCGTATAGCGGCAAATAGTTGAACACAATATCAACAAAAGGCTTCAGCGCACCAAACTTATATAGATAAATTAAAGTCGCGACAAAGGGCAACGACAGGCCTGACAATAAGATCGCAGACCGATAAAAAGCATTATAGTTATCAACTTTTTCTCTGATCAAAACAATTAAAACGGGCAAACATAAAATCAAAAAATGCGGTTTGATCAGCATAGTTGCTGCCGTAAACATACCTGCAAGAAAAAACCTGGCCTTATGGTATCTTGAGTTTTTTGAGGTGGCGACCAAAAGAAGCCACGAAAATGGCAACAGGGCTATATATTCACGCTGCAGGCTCATCTCTGGCCCTTGAATCAAATACCAGAGCGGAAAAGAAACAGACGCTGTAAGTGCCGGCAATTTTCCAAAGTTGCGCATCCATAAAAAAGTAGAAGCGGATATATTTACCAGAAGAAGCAGATCAAATATACGAAAGCCGAGATCTTTCCAGCCAAAAAGCGCTCCCATAAGGCATGAAACAAAATACGTCCCGGGCATGTTCATATCAAAAAAATCCAGATATGGAATTGATCCCTGTGTAATTAGCCAGCCCGCGTAAATCATCAGCGGTGAATCATGCACGTAACGCCAGTTTAAAGAGATACTTCCCAATAAAAAAAGAAGCAAAGCCAAAAAAGCGCTTATAAATACAATCGGTGGCCCAAAGAATTTTATTGCCTTTTGAGTATCTGTCATTGATATAATATGCGGCTCAGCCGGGCTTCTGAGATACATCTGCCGCAGCTTGCGGGGCTACAAATCGCCTGCAGGAACAATTTTTTAGATATTCCTGCAGATCGGTGAATAAATCACCATCTTCTGACCGACGAAATTTAAACATAAGATACGCTAATATGAGCGGACTCACAAGACGCCCAAAAGACCACGGATAAAAGTCAAATGTCGGAATTAGAAACTCAAGCACATAAGCGAAGCAATACAACACCCATGCAGAAGCATTATTGAGCTTCTTCAGCATCAAAAGAAAAGGCAGGGCAACAAACAGGGGGTGGTGTTCCCAGACAAGGGGGGATGCAAGAAGCATCAAAACCAGCAATGCTGGAACAGTATTAAGAATAAACGCATCATCTTCGCGGGGCTTCAGAAAGGTAGAATGAGTCGAGTTGCGCATCGCCGTCAAGAAAATCAGCAACAAGACAGGAATCTTGAAAAGCATAATAGCTGCTTTTGTCACATCGGCACCCCAGAAAATAGCTGTGCTTCTGATAAATGAATCAAGAGAATTTTCACGAAAGTTGATGCCGTTAGCGTTATAGATGTTGTGCGCATTATTAAGAAAGTCTGCAAAAGGGGCCCAACCATAAAACATTACAGTCACACCGGCGAAGGCGAGCATGCCGACGAGAAACGACAATATCCACTTCCGGCCACCTGCCCAAAAAAATGGCAAAGCGATAATCAGCGGAGATGCCTTCAAGTGTGCGGCAAGCGCCAAACTAAGAGCAGAAGAAATTCGGTAGCGTGGAAAAAGAAGAATACTCAGCAAAATGAGGTTTGTGACATGCAGGTTCATTTGCATATACCCAAGAGTGCGAAGAATCGGAACATTGACGACCATGAAAAGAAATACGACCACAAGGGATAACCATCGCTCAAAGCCGTAGCGAACAAGAGCAGCTTTAAGCAGCCAGAAAAATGCCACAAGTGAAATTATATTTGCAAACCAGAATGTGCCGACAAAAGCGGGTTTTCCCCAGTGAAGAAGGGGCTGACAAATGGTTGCCAGTAATGGAGGATACAAATATCTGGCGTGAAATGGCGTTCCACTTTGCAGATCGGCGGCAGCACGAACGTAGTCGTCAACATCGCCATACTGTATTCTTTCACGGAGAATGTTTACATACAAAAATAGTATCAATGCAGAAATCAGAACTGCCACACATCGCTCAGGCTTCAACCCTGACTTCAAAAGCGAAAGAATGGCACCGCCCAGGGTTAACCAGCAAATGGCGACACAAGCAAAAGTCTGTTCCCTGATTGAAAGTGGACCTGTTTGAGAAAACAAGAAAAAGCCTTCCCAGCCGCTGTTCAGGTAGAGTGTAAAACAGCAAAGGGCGAAAAGAGTGGTTATGGCTGCCCATAATCGCCATGCCCCTGCAATGAAGGCATCAAATTGATATTTAGAACAATTCATTTATCAGACCCTGCAATCACAGCCTGTCGTTTTTTTGCGGTTATATCCCCACGCCCTGATATGACCATAGTTTGTTTGTTTTTTGGCGCTGCAAAAAGCTTAGCATCGAAAACAAATCAATTCCATATATTTTTATCTCCCAAAGGTCTTAATAAAAACTTACAGATAAAAAGCTGATTCGCTATTGACAGCGAATTTTTATCGTACTAAACTTTGCTCACTAAAAGTTATGGGAGGGGCAGCTTTGAAAAAGGCAAAAATTATTTCGATTGTTGTCATAGTGCTTTCAGTCGTCGCACTGGGAGTATTCATGGGCAAACAGATGTTCAAGCTCATGGAAGCAGGCAGCACGCAAAAAGCCCCTGAAACAGCTTCAGGTGCTTCAGACAGCGGCTCATCGGTCAAGATTCTTTACACTGCCGAAACGGGCGGCACAATTACCACGCCGGTCATCGAGGCGGCAACCATGACCACAGCGGTTCAAATGCCAGTGGCCACCCAAAAGCCCACAGAAGACATAACAGCAGGCAAAACCGCTTCTGATGCCTTTGATCCCAATGGGCCGAAATGGTTTGCATACGCATCCGGAAATGGCGTAAATGTTCGCAATGGTCCTTCTACAGGCGAGAAATTACTTTTTAAGGTCGGCAAAGGAACCCGCGGCGTTGTCGTAGAGAAAAAAGATGGCTGGACCAATATTAAATGGGATTTTAACCGCAAAACAGGCTGGGTTCGAGACGACCTTCTGATTCAGGGGCCGGCAGCAGTCATGGGCGTTTTGATTCAAAAAACCGAAGATCTGACAAAGATCGATGCAAAACAGATTGGCAAGGCCTCTGCGCAGGAAGCAATAAAAGAGAGCCTTATTGCCGTAGCCATTGCAAAACCGGCGATTGCATCAGAAACCGTAAACACATACGTTCAAGGCAAGAACCTGCCTAAAGAAGCGACTATTCAGGCGCAGACGTTTGCTACGGTAAGAAGCGCTCCAAACACCAGCAGCGAAAAAATATCAAGACTGCCCAAGGGAATGCTTGTTAAAATCAAAAGCGTCCGCAAAGAAGGGCGATGGCAATGGTTTGAGATTATTTTCAACGAGGGGCGAAAAACTGGCTGGACCAGAGAAGACAACCTCAAATTCTCAAATTAGAGCAATAGCCGGCGACATGCATTACTTGAACACATCGACATTAAATGGTTGTCTGTGGGCAAAGTCGCGCATAATTGCCTCCTGGGTATCTTCTACCAGCGAAACAGAGAGCTTGCCGCTGCTAAAGCGCAATTTATCGAGTTTCAGGCCTGAAGTTGATTGTTCAAAAAAGAATTTTCCGAAAAAGTTTCTTCGGCTGGTCCATGAGCAGGTGATTTCGTGAATTTTTCCGCGTCTTCTAATTTTCTCAGCAAGACGAACGCCAGCATCGCACGCACTGAATTCGGCGCACAGTCGACTGTTTTTGGTAAACTGGCGCATGTAAGCCCATAAAGACAAAAGCTGTCTCAGCTGATTCTGCCTTTCACCCTCGATGCCAGTGAAGCTGCCATAAATTTCTGATAGCACAGAATACCTGCACTCTTCGCGGCGAAACACGAGATTCAGTCGAAAAGCGAATTTATGGCCTTTTTTTTCAGGGTGCAAGGCGCAAACGTGTGCCATAACCTGAATCTGGTCAGGAGTCAGGTCTTTAAACCACACAACAGCACAGCCTAAATTGGTAAAGCTTTGTTTAACGGCGCCGCGATACTGTGCATTTATTCTAAAGAACTGCCATTCCTCGTTAGATTGCCTGTAATGAGCTGTATCTGCAGGCCTTATCGATTTAGCACAACAAGAGATACAGCAACCGATAATCAGCAAAAACACTATTGCAACGACAGGTTGCCGAGAGTTGCTTTTTGGCTGACGCTTTAACTTAAGGCGCATTGAGAGTGTT
>SABV01000708.1 GCA_009928855.1 Erysipelotrichia bacterium
ATTATAAGCTTGATAAAGAGTTTTTTGATGCAGATTACCAGATCGGCTGGTGTTTTGCCTGCAAAAGCCTTTCGCCAATAGAACTGATGCCTGAGCAAACCGTGCTGCAGCAAAAACAGCTTGAAGCTGCTGAACTGAGAAAAAAACTGGAAAAAATGGAGAGCCGACCGAAACGAGAACTCAGCTGGCTGCAAAAACTTATGGGCCAAAAAGAGAAAAATGAAGAAGCTTCTGAAAAATTCGACCCCTTTTTGAGCCACAGAGTAGAGGAGCTTGAAAAGGAAATCGCGAATTCAACCGTTCTTCTAAAGCTTTTCAAAAACCGCAAATCACCGATTAGATGCCTTAATTGCGGTAGCGATAAACACCTGTATTTGAATACAGATGAATGGCGCAGGTTCTATGAACTTACAAAACCAGAACCTATAGGTTTAAAGCACCCCTTTTGTGGTGGTGAATTACTCGCAAGATGTTCAGAAGTCAGATTCCATATGAAACTTAAAAAGTTCATTTATGACTTCGACGGCCGCCAAATCGGAGAAGTAGCTGATTTTTAGATCTGTTCCTGGTGCCAGAACAACTGAAACTGCTCAACCGTATTGGTGCCGGTTATAGCAAGCAACCATCTGGAAGAACCGTCAAAAACAATTGCCTTGATCGGCTTGGGCCATTGGCCATACCAGGAGAGAACTTCTTTGCCGGTTTTTGAGCATTTCACAATCAGCTTGTGTATATCTATATACGCCACCACTCCACCTTCTGGTGAAACTGATATAAAATCTGGCCTGAAACCTAGAGGGTTCCCGCAAATCAATTGATCCCATATATTCATCGTTGTCTGGGTTCTCAGGTTTTTAACAACCAGATTTCCATTTTTCCAATAAACCACAGTGGAAAAATCATCAGAGACTGCGACGGTTCTTAAATGTTCGAATTCCTGTTCGCCAGACCAGGGGAACTTCAGTTCTCTGCAGTCAGGAGCCAATAACAGCAAACCTTTCTGCGCAAAAGCAACACACAGACAGGCATTGCCACCGACAGTGACTGCTTTTAAAAATTGAACGGGGTTGCGTAAAGTGATCTCTCGAGGCGAAAATCCTTCGGCAATATCAATTTGCACAAGCTTGCCGGGCCTGACTTCAGCAAAAACAGTGCTACCA
>SABV01000709.1 GCA_009928855.1 Erysipelotrichia bacterium
AGCACAATAAAGATTGAAGTGGCCAACTATGATTTAATAATGCCCCAGCTAGAGAGCTTTCTTCGTGATAAACATAATCCTATATTGGGCCGGCAGTAGGGGATCTTATCTTATGTTTATTGAAAACAGCTGTTAAAGATATTTAACTTGTTTTCAAACTACAATAGTCGAAAACACACAAAATAAGGATAAAAACATGAAGAAAACAGCTTCTAACGAGAATCTTGTGACTAAAATGGAAATAGTCAGAGACTTGGCAAAGAAATCCAAACTCACTCATTCGGTAGCCAAAGACATTCTTAATAACTTGCTGGACATCATCGAGCGAAATCTGAAGAAGGAAAAGCGACTGCAGATCATCGGTTTCGGTTCATTTTATACAAAGCTGAAACCAGCTAGAACCGCCATCAATCCCAACACCCGCAAACCAGTCCAGGTTCCAGAAAAGAAGCTGGTTAAGTTCGCTCCAGGCAAAGCCTTGCGCGAAGCGGTAAACAAAAAATAACCAGATTTCTGAAGACAAGAGAAGCAGGCCGGGAAAGGGAAACCGGTGCTTGAGGGAACGCGGCCCACGTCCTGTTGACCTGGCCAACACTCCAGCAGCTTCGCCGCCTCCGCTTTTGGCCAGGTCTCGGAAAGCCCTTCGGGCTTCCGCAGGTGCGTGCAATGTCCTGCCTGCCTGCGCTAGGTTTCTGCCTCTGTCATTTATTGTAATCGGCTGGCGCTTTTTCTGTTAGCCTTGCCGCCAGTCGCTCCGGCAGTCCGGACATTGGGGCCGCTGTCCGGTTCGCAGTGACTTTCGTTGCGATCCGGCGAAGAAACAGCAGGCCGCACCCGGAGCCGCTTGCTGGAAGATCGGCGACCAGATAGGGCCCTGGCCGCCTCCAGTCTGTTGCGCCGCCGCGATCCCGGAGCCGGGTTCAGCGGACGCCGCTCTTTAGGCCAGTTTAGATCCCCCGCCCACCCAGGGCTGCGCCAACGGTGCTAAACAAATCCGGGCGGTTGGCCAGCCGGCAAAGCCGTCTGGCCACGTCTCATCATTACCCCTGGCAAGCTCCGATGCGCAATGTAATGCCTGGTTTCGCTGCCGCAAAACCAGGCACCGGGCAAACCGCTCGCGCAATTATCGCGCCGGCATCGTGCCGTCACGATAATTGCAC
>SABV01000219.1 GCA_009928855.1 Erysipelotrichia bacterium
GTTAAAAAATTATCCTGGGTGATTTCGGTTTTCCATTTCTGGTAAAAGTCATAGGCGGTGCCGCTGAAGAACATATTGCCATATTTTCCGAGTTCAAACTGTTTTGTGTCGATGTTGTAACCACGGGTGATGTTGTCGAGTGTAATTGAGCCATCTACAAGAATGACGCCTCCGCCAATTTTGTCGTTGCTCATTTTCAGGGGTTTCATTTTCAGGTCGCCAGCGATATAAACCACGCCATTGACCTGGAAATTGCCATCATTGTAGCCGGCTGCTTCGAGAAATTCTTCGCCGCTGCCGTAAGTTCTGCCTATGCGTGCTTCTACACCACTGCCTGTTTTGTTTTTGGCTTCTTCTACGGCGAACCATCTTTGACCGAGTTCTTCGAGTCTGGCTTTTGCCTTGAAGCCATCTTGAGCGAGAAAGTCGTCATTTGTGAAGAATCTTTTGGTTTTCTGCGCCGGATCAGAGTTATAGGCCATAAATCCGTCGGGCGGTATTTTGGTGCCGACCGGTGGTTTCCAGTTTTTACCCGATACTATGCGTGACATGTAATCCTGATAGTTGTGGTTATCTTCTCTGGGCACAAAAACATAAGGTTCTTCTCTGCCGTATACTCTGCGCGTTGGAAAATCTTTTCCATCACGGGTTTCGTCATAGCGAAGCTCCTGCCCGCCTCCAGATGGTGTCCACCAGAAGGATAATACAAAAAAACGGCTCAGAACATTACCAAAAACCTGTCGGTTAGGTTGAAGAATATCGGCCCGATCTGCCTTGGGGCCCATAAGCTTAATACCGCTGGACATAGACATATAGCCCAGCCCTGAAGAATTCAGTTTTCGCCAGAATTCACTCGAATCGTTGTCTGAGTTAAAAAAGTCATCAGCTGTGTATGCTGAGCCTGTAAAAATGCCTTCGATTGACGAATCTGGAATTATCTCATAAGAAAAACCAAGGAGGCCCATTTTGGCCATGTGACCTTTATATCTCAATGGTATATCGAGACCTATCATTCTGATCGGATCGTTGCTACGCTTCGAGAAAACATGTATATAACCATACTTTGTCTCATCGTTTGCAACTTTAAGAGCTTCTGGCGGAACAAGAAACATTTCGCCGACACTGGCACTGAGTTCTTTGCCGCCCGTGTTTTCGGTGTCTGCCTGTTCTTCGCGAATATCGCCGGCCAGATTCAAAAAAACAGATTCATTTGAAGGGCCAAGAAAAACTCTTCCCGAAAGATTTGCATCACCATATTCATTTAGGTCGAGAGGGGGTAAGAGCACCCACGGGCGGTATTTACAGCCTGATTTTAGGCGTATGCCGTCGGCCATGGTGAGAATCTGTTCATCGACTTTCTCAGGGTGCTTGCCTTCTTTGGTAAACATGATATTTATTGTGTCTTCATGCCCTATTTTTTCGTTGCCCTGTTCAGCAGCAATCTTGTCGGCGAACAGCATAAAATCTTTGATGACCGGGGTCATGCGCATGACCACAGTAAACGGGTATTGAACGCGCAGAGAATACTGTCGCCCATGAAACTTTGCTTTGCACAGAATTTCGAGCAGACCCTTTTTTTCTTTGCCTTTAAAATCATTGGGACAGTCGAAACCAGGCGGGTAACCCAGTGCTTCTGAGCGCGAAAAAACTATTTCAGGCGGCAGTTGCAGGTCTATCTTAAGCTCTTCGCCGAGTTTTTTGAGCATCTGCGATGGTTTGTAAAAACTTGCTGACAGCTTTTTGTTGCTGGGTGTGCTGCGAAATGCCTTGTAAAGCTCGCTGTCAGCCTTGTTTGTTTCGAGATTTATCTGCTGCAGAATATCACCAGCGTATGATTCGAGGTAATAGCGCGAAATCTGTGTGTAATCGCTTAGAGTCAGCAGCTGAGTGTGCCCGGTCATTCGTTTCGACAGGGCCATGACCATTATCAGCATGACGCTGACAAGGCCAAGCAGTATAATGGTAATATTACCTTTTTTCTTACACATCAGGTTCATCATAGCAGATGATTATAATCCTGTCCTCTTTTCTTTGTTTGCGGCTATACTGTCGAGAACACTGTCTGGTACAAAGGTGGTTGCTTTTGTGAAGAGGTTACTCTACAATCGCTTTTGCATGCGCAATCACATAAAATTCAAATACGAAATCGAAAATACGGCAAAGTCGCTTCCGGGGCTGCGTTGGTTGCTGGGTTCGGCGCGTTTTGGGCTGACACTGATGGTGCTGATTCTCGTTTCAGTAGCCCTGATTATTGTCGAAACTTTTGTGAGTCTGCCACGGGCGCAACTCGAGATGGTTCAGACGATAAACGACGTTCTTACACTGTGTTTTATAATAGAACTGAGTTTGCGCTGGCTCATCAGTTCTTCTACCAGAAGCTTTTTTGCGGCTTACTGGATAGACGTTATCGCCGTCATTCCGATGATGCGTATTTTCAGGGTGGGAAGGGTGCTGCGTTTGCTGCGACTCTTCAGGGTTTTTTCGCTGGGGTCTGATTTTCAGCGTCGGTTTTCGTTTTTTAACCGGATTTTTTCGGGTCGTCTCGTCGAGTATGGCATTATTTCAAGTTTTGCTATTTTTGCCGTTATTTTTGGCGCTGTCGGACTGTCTCAGTTTGAGACCGGTTTGACTGAGGGCATTGTTACGCCGGCAGACGCATTCTGGAAGTCTTTATTTTCGATGATGGCCGGCGAATACGCCGATTATCCGAAATCTATAGGTGGCAAAGCGGTTTTTCTCGTTCTGCTCATTTTCGAAATGGGCGTTTTTGCGATGCTGACCGGTACATTTTCGGCTATAATGTTCGACAAACTCAAGGAGAGCGCAATGCACAAGCCTGCCAACCCCGAAGAATTGAACAAGCATATTCTGATCTGTGGCTTCAGTGCCAAGGCATCTATTCTTGCGACCGAATTTCTTATCGACCCTGCGTTTAAAAACGCAGAAATTCTTATGGTATCTGAAAAAGCCAATCTCGCAGATCTGCATGCCCGCAAGATAAAAACCGAGCGCATAAGCATTCTGAGAGAAGATTTTACCCGCATGGAAACCCTTAAAAAAGCTGGCGTTGAGCGAGCTGTGGCGGCGGTCATTCTTTCTGAACATGGTGAAAACAGGTCAACGCAGGATATTGACGCCCGCACGATTCTTGCTGCACTGACAATCGAAAAACTCAACCCGAAGATCCACACTTCCGCCGAAATTTATAATGAAGAATACGCCTCGCACCTTAAAATGGGTGGAGTCGAAGACGTGGTCATACAAGGGGAAGTCTCAGGCAAACTGCTGGCACGGGTTGCGATGCATGAAGGATTGCTCGCCTTTTTTAAAGATCTGCTGTCGCGAGAATCAGGCAATACTCTGACTTTTATTGATCCTCCCGAAGAAATAGTAGGCATGAAAAGCGAAGATGCAATCGGTGTGCTCAATCGCGAACTGGGTTTTACCATGGTTGGCATTAAGCCGTTAAAAGAGCCACTGCTGGTAAATCCTAGAGGTCACACTATTCGCAACAACGATGAAATACTGGTTATCAACCCGGTAGTTGACTGAAGCCATGGCTGAGCCTCAAAAACCATCAATCGCACGTTCGGCAGCAGTTATGGGTGTTGCCACATTTTTTAGCCGCATTGCCGGTCTGGTGCGTGAGCAGACATTTGCTTACCTTTTTGGTGCCGGCATCTGGACAGATGCTTTTAATGTGGCTTTCAGAATACCTAACCTTTTGCGTGATCTTTTTGCTGAAGGTGCCATGAGTGCTGCTTTTATACCGACTTTTAACGGCATACTCGAAAAAGATGGCCGTCAGAAGGCGTTTAAGCTTACGAATCTCACTTTTTGCGCTATTTTTGTCGTGGTCGGAATTCTTACGCTGCTCGGCATAGCATTTAGCCCGCTCATAGTGAATACTCTGGCTCCGGAGTTTTCGTCAAATCCCGAAAAATTCGAGATTACGGTTACCATGACCCGTATCATGTTTCCGTTTTTGCTGGCAATCTCATGGGCAGCGATTTCTATGGGCATTCTCAATTCGCTCGGGGAGTTTTTTATTCCGGCAATAGCCCCGGTTTTTCTGAATCTTGCCATGATACTCGCCGGATGGTTGATCTGCCCTCTTGCCCGTGATTTTGACATGCCGGCGATTACCGGTATGGCTGTGGGGGCGATGCTTGGCGGGTTGATTCAATTTGCGGTACAGCTGCCCGCCCTGTTCAAGTATGGTTATCGTTTCAAGTGGCAGCTTAATTTTAATGATCCGGGCATTCAGCGCATAATCAGGCTGATTATTCCCGGTACGATTGGCTTGGCGGCTACCCAGATAAACATTGCCATAAGCACTATTCTTGCTACTTCGCAGGGTGACGGAGCTGTGAGCTGGCTGAGTTACGCTTTCAGAGTAATGCAGTTACCACTGGGGCTTTTTGGAGTAGCGGTTGCGCAGGCCACTTTGCCGGTCATCTCGCGTCAGGCGGCAGCCGGCGACAAGGATGCGATGAGTCAGACTCTTTCTGGTTCAATAAGACTTTCTTCTTTTATCAATCTTTATGCCTGTTTTGCCATAATAGCCCTGGCTGAGCCGGTTGTCAGAATTCTTTTTCAGCATGGACGTTTCGGTATCAACGACACCATGGCTACAGCGCTAGCTTTAAAAGCTTATGCCATCGGGTTGCTGTTTTTTTCTTTGATAAAAATTATGGGTCCTGCGTTTTATACTCTTGATGAGACAAAGGTGCCGGTAATGGCGAGTATGACCGCTGTTGTCGTCAATATAGTGCTCAATTTCGCCCTTATTCAGTCATGCGGATATTGGGGGCTGGCGTTAAGCACCGGCATTGGCGCGATGTTCAACGCAGGCATTCTTTATTACAAGCTCGAACAGAGACTTGGCAGTTTTTCGCGGTTTGCTCTGCTGCCGGCGATGGCGAAGATATTTGCTGTTACTGCATTTTCAGGGCTTGCCACCGCAAAATGCTACGCCTGGGCAACAACGGCTGTTGAAACCGTGTGGGCAAAAGCCTTCGTTGGCGGTTTCCTTAATGCGCTTCTGGCTATGGGAATCGCGATAATTGCAGGTTTGCTTGTGCTGTATCTGGCGTCGCGGCTTTTAAAAATAGAAGAGGCAGGTAAGGCTGCTGAGATGATAAGTCGTCGCCTGCATCGTAAATCTAACTGAGATTCTTGAGGTTTTTGCCAGTTGCTGGTATTTTAGCTTTATGAGAGACGCTGAATTTTTTAAAAAACAGGCGGGCGGTGTGTTATGCCTGCTTTGCCCGAATCACTGTCTTATCGACGAAGGCGGTGTTGGCCGTTGTCTTGGTCGTGGCGTTCAAGAAGGCAGTATGCGGCTTCGTAATTATGCGCGCGTTGTCGCTGCCAGCGTTGACCCTGTCGAAAAAAAACCTTTATATCACTTGTTTCCCGGGCAGCCGGTCTATTCGATCGGCTCTTATGGCTGTAATTTGCGTTGCCAGTTTTGTCAGAATGCCGATATTTCGCAGCATCAGCAGCCATCTGAAGAGATTATGCCGGCACAACTGGTTTCTGAGGCTGTGAGTACAAAAGACAATATCGGAGTGGCATTTACCTACAACGAACCGGGCATCTGGTATGAATATATTCTTGATTGTGCGCCGCTGTTGAAGGCCGCCGGGCTTATGACGATCATGGTTACAAACGGTTATCTTTGTGAGGACCCATGGAAAAATCTGTGCAGGGTTGTCGATGCCATGAATATTGATCTCAAGGCTTTTAATAATGATTTTTACAAGAATATCTGTGGCGGCCATCTCGAAACCGTTAAAACCAATATCAAAACCGCGGTTAACGCCGGGGTGCATGTTGAGCTGACAAATCTCGTCGTGACCGGTCTGAATGACGACGAAGAAGAATTCAAAAAAATGGTAAAATGGGTTGCCGACCTGTCTGATACCATACCTTTTCATATTTCCAGATATTTTCCGCGTTATCTTGAAACAGCCGTGCAGACGCCTTCGGCTACCATCAACCGTTTTGTCGAACTGGCACGCGAGCACCTGAAATATGTTTATCCGGGCAATCTGCCTGCCAACCAGGATACCCGTTGCCCTGACTGCGGCGCTCTGTGGGTAAAACGCGACCATTATAACACTGTCGTTGTAAG
>SABV01000220.1 GCA_009928855.1 Erysipelotrichia bacterium
GCCAGAAGTTGCCCGGCCAGGCGCAGGCCGTTCCAGGTCACGTCGGTTCCGTTGTAAGGCTCATGGTTAAAGATAATTAGTATTTTCATATTTTTCCCTTATGTTTTTTATAAAAGTGATCTTGAAATGTGCGATTGAATATTATAATATATGGCATATGCCATGAATGCAAGAGGTTTGAACTTTGAATCTGCCTGCTATAATAGGAGCATATTTTACTCTTTATATAAAGTCTTTTGCTATCATTATCAGGCTTGCCGAAAGGAAATGAATTTATATGACAGGCAATGAATATCTGGCAGATGAATTGAAAAAATACAGATGCATCTGTTACTACCCTGCTTCCGGCACTGATTTAAGCAATATCGATTATTTCGGTTCGGGGCGAAAACTCTGGAGCGAAAGAGTCGAAGGCGTGTGCCTGCCGGCGCCAACAACTGCTGAAAAAAACTTTTCACAGAATGAACCCGACCTTTACATTCATACCGATGTCAATTTTTATCAGGAATTTTCGGCAGGGCACGACCTGGAAGCAGAAGATTGCGGTATGAATGGCAGTTTTGAGGTGGTCGCATTCAGAGAACTGCTGCCACTCGAAAAACCAAACCGTATCTGTGCTAATTTTGATTACAGCGGCAGATGTTTTGAATACAAGCTACGCGTGTGGGGCTCAGAAAAAACTCTTACCCTTATTTACTGCCTTTGCGAGAACGAATCTTTTGTCGCCAATATTCTGCTCGCTTATGGCATCAAGGTTGAATATGTCTGGTCGCGTAACTGGTATGGTACACACACATATGGAACCTGGCTTGGAAATATTCTTGACCGGACACAGACCAGAAAAGTTTATACAGATTGGCTGTGCGTGCCAGGAAAACGCGGTGAACCTCAGAATATAGCAGTTCAACAGAAATACCCGGAGCTGATGGTTCGTGCAAAAGTCAGGCTGGTTCGAAATGATAATATTCGCTGGATTGACGAAAGCGGGCATGGCTGGGTCGAAGAATTCGATGTGCTGCCATTAGATTAGTCTAGTTTCGTGTGTGTTGGCTAAGTGGCGATGCCGTGACTTAAGCTCTTTGAGTGGTGTTTTTGTAAAGTCCGTTGTAAAGTCACATCGATAAATACTACCGCAATAATGGCGGGGCGTGTATAATAAATGTATCCGTCGGAGCGTGCGAAAGCGGGGAAGCGAGAACGGGCATCAACCGGAGTCGGTATCGGCTTCGCCATGGACGAAATCGCGGCCAGACCCGAAAGGGTCCCTCCGGCGGTCTTTATGTTTTTACATGGTGATTTTTAATTTATTGTCAAATATTTGTAACATCCATTGCCTTCTATTCGTAGTAGATATTAACATGTGTCTATATTCGAAAATATTACTCAGCTTCAGAATGACAGAACAAAAAATGAGAAAAGTGTCTTTGATGAGCCTGCTTTAAATTAGCCAGCTTAAATTTTAGACAAAACTGGTCTGTTCATGGAGCATAAAAAACAGGAGGAGAGCTTATGAAATTCAGAAAAAGTTTTTGGTTGGTACTTGCGGCATTTTGCGCTTGCGTATCGGCACACCCGCTTTGGAGCGCAGAGGCTGACGCAGCAGCTGCCGAGCAGGTTGCGCCCATTCCCGAAACTACAGATATGACGCTTGGCGTTAAAGACGACAAATATGTCATGAAAGAAGGATTCAGGGGAACTGAGTCTGGAGACGGCGATCAGCAGTGGCTTGAAGATGTTGGCTATCTTATGCAGGAAAACTCTGATCTGTATAATGTTGATGCTGCAGCTATCGCTGAAAGCGCCAAGTTTGAGACTGAACCGAATATCAACTGGGAAATAAAAAAAGAAGACGACAGTGGCAGCATGACCACTGAAAGCTCTGAAAACACCAATAAGGCCACAAATAAGAGCAATATTACTACTCCAGGTTATTATCAGGTGCATAATGGTGGTGCCAGGCTGGTTTCTTCTGCCGGCGGAGCTGAAGACGGTGTTGGCTCTGAGGGCAGCGCTGCTTCTGAAGACGAGACTGCTGCTGCCGGCGGCGACAGCAAAACTGTTACGGCTCAGCAGCGCATCGGTATCCAGGTGCATGACTGTACATCTCCCGATGTGTGGGTTGCATTTCAGGAGGGTGTTGGCAATGTTGATATGGTTGAAACAGAAGAAGAGCTGAAGAAGCAGATGGTTGCCAAAATTATTGAAAATCTTGGGCAACCGTTTTCTACTGATGCGAAAGATTACGAGGCCGCAAGCTATATATTTCTTGAAGAAGGCCGCGAAGATGAAAGAAACAGCATCCCATGGGAAAAAACTGCCAGGCTTTCAATTGCCGGTGTTCTTTTCAATGAGCGCGGTCTGCCTCTGTTTGAGACTGGCAAGCTGACTTCTAAAATTGACCAGGAAGACTACAGAAACCATGTTAACGTCGTTGGCGGCGAGGGAAAAACCTTGAAGGGCGTTTTTGTTCGCCGTAATGTTCCTTTTATTTTTGCTGCAATGTCTACTGACAACGGCAATAAACGTACTACTGCCGGTCAAGTGACCGCTCAAATAGAGGATGCTGACGGTGAAGAAATTGTAAAAGACGGCGCCAGCTATATGTTCCGTGTTCCTAATTATCCGCGCGATCAATACCCGGATCAGCCCGAATACTTTTTCAGCACGAGTGCTACCGATAAAGATGGCAATGTGACAAGCATCAGAATGCCACTTTATGTTGTTAATACTCAGGCTGCATTTGAGGGTGGCAAAAACCAGTAATCTGGTTTGCCAGAGGGTAAAAAAAGAATGAAAATCAACCGTTCTATATTACTGGTCGCCGTAATTGTCTGCCTGTCGGGAGCACCCGCATTATTGGCTCAAGATGTGGCAGACACAAAGAATTCCAAAGATACTCCGTGGCTTGAAGGTGTCACGATCGGGCCGCATCCCACTGAAATAAGCCCGGTTCTGCCGCTTAAAATTTACCTGGAAAATGGCGAACCTGTTACGGCTACTTTGACTGAAGACATCCCATTGGTTCTGGTAGCTGAATCTGACATTTTTGCTTCAACTCCACCGGTTGAAGCAAATGGTGAAGAAATCCCAAATCCAAGATGGATACGCAATGCCGCAGTGTCATGGTTCTTCATAGACTGGGAAAAAAACAAAAATTTCAGTGCATCGACAACTCAGCAACTGGCCTTGAATCAGATGGTTGTTACACCATTGCAGCCCACTAAAAAAGGTGCTATAACCTGCTATGTTGGTCGCAAGATGCGTTACGACCTGCCTGAACCGGGCAAAACCCGTGGCACCTTTGCTAATTCGAGCGTGGCTGAAGATGTGCAGGTTCTCGATATTACGCCTCCTCTCTGCGGGCTTGAAATAGCGGTTGATGATGGCCGTTCTGGCACTTTCTGGCTTGACGAAAACCCGCCGAACAAATATCCGCTGCCAAAACTTGCGGATATCCACTTCTCAGGCGCCCTTATACAAGAATCAGACCCTGATGAAATAATTACCATTCAAGGTCTTGAGCTGGGTTTAAATATGGTTGTTGCCCCTGAACAGGCTGCCATAAATGTTGCCGCTGACGCTGTGCTGAAAATCAAAGTAAATGGCGGAGACAACTACAAGCTTGACAACAGTAATCTGAAATATGGCGTTTGTAGCGGCGCTGGTGGTGAGCCGGTTCCGGTCGGCGAGATAAACCAGTCTGAAATAAAGCTTTCAAGCTTGAAGCTGCCAGAAGATCCATATTTATACGTTGATGCCTCAGATGTGGCTGGTAACCGCCAGGTTCTTTTTGTGCCGCTGAAAATTAAATAAAAGCGCTTGAAATCAATAGCCTTTAATTCTGCCTATCAGTCGTAATAAGCCATCAAGAATTGTTATCAAACCCCTGGCAGCCTGAAGTAAGCAGGCCTGTGGGTAGCAATTCTGTGGCTTTGTTACGATGTTTTTTTTGTCTGCCTTAAAAACCGATCATATTTTCCCGGGCATATTGTGCATGGTTGAGTTAAAATGCAGATACTGAAAATTCTTTAAGCTGGTGGGTTATGGCCGGTTATAAGGCTCTGCAACAAAAAATCATGGCTGCTTTTACACTCCCGCCAAAGGGAAGCAGTATCGCTGCTGCCGTATCGGGTGGGTGTGACTCGGTAGCAATGCTGTTGTTGCTGCGCGAATGGTGTAAAATCAGACGCGTATCACTTTGCGTTTTTCATGTTGACCATGCTCTGCGTGCAAGCAGTTCTGAAGATTGCCGCAGGGTAGAAGAACTTGCGAGCAGGCTTGGGCTTAAATTTTTCTGGCGCCGGGCAACAGAGTCTGATCTGTTGCAAAACAGAGGCGATGGTGTCGAATCGTGGGCCCGTAGATTTCGATATTCAGCTTTTGCAGCAATGCAGGCAGAATCTGGCGCTGATATTATTGCGACCGGTCATACCGCCGACGATCAGGCTGAAACCATTGTAATGCGCATGTTGCGTGGCTGCTCATTGCAGGGATTGCGCGGAATCGGCAGTCGTTCTTCAATGCATGCCGGCGACAAAGTGCTTAAAATCTGGCGCCCTATTCTGACTGCTGCCCGTTGCGATCTCGAAAAATACTTGAACGAGCTTGGTCAGCAATGGCTCGAAGACGAAACAAACCAGACAGACCTGTTTTTCAGAAATCGTATCAGGCACCACGTTATTCCTTTGCTGAACGAAATTCAGCCTGGGTCGCTTGCTCATATAATCGATCTTGGCAATGATATCGAGTCTGTGCAGGCCTTTTTGAGGCTTCGCGCGGCGAAGTTTCTTAAAAAGTTCCGTTGCGATGCCGTGCTCGAAGTTGGCAAAATTCCGGTCTCATGTTTGCGGCGTGAAGTATTGAGACAATGGCTTATTGAGCTTGGGCTCGCCGAACACTCTACCAGGTCGCTGGTTGGCAGAATAGACGATTTGTGGGTAAAAAAAATTAACGGGCGTTTTGTTGACCACAGAAAATTTCGTTTTACGCGCCGTAATGGCCGGATCTTTTTTGCTGCCGCGTAGTTTTACCGCTTCGGCGCATTACATCGTAAAGTTTATCTGTTCTGGTTTGTCTTTCTGAACGGTCGCTTCGATGAGACTGTGAATGCCATGCCCTTTAACGCTGGTTTTGATCAGCCAGGTTCTGTCGTTCAGTGGCTGAGTGTCAAGTTTGAGTATGAGTCCGGGCATTATTAGTTTTTCCATGGAAAATGATTTTTCAGACGGGTTTTCTCTCAGCTTCTGCGTTTGCATGATTATTGCAGATTCCATCTGATATTCTGCGTTGATGATGGCAGTAACCGGAATCATCACAGACCTGCTCATGCTGCTCAGAAAAAAAGCTATTGCTATTATAGACAAAGTCAGCATTGACGACAAAACAAGGCTTTTTACGGCGTTGGTGTTATTGTTCATCGGTAGCGACTCCTCGCAGCGCAAACGATGTAAAGAAGGGGATCTGCATTTTGTCGGCCGGTAGAATGTTTACCATTAAAAGATTTGGCAGTTCATTGGCAACTCTGAAGGAAACTTTTTCTATTTTTTCTATCAATAATTCACTGGTACCAGTGCGATCTGTTCTGTGAAGTTTGTTGTCTGAGAAGTTATATGTGGCTATAGAGACATTTTTGTTATCGTAGAGGCTTACAGATTTTGCAGTTATTTCGGCTCTGATTGCCAGTCTTGCGTCTCTTCGAAACGACGAAAGAATTTGATTGTAGGTTGAGGTTATGTCGTTTTTGCCGTTTGTAAGCCATTGTTTATTTTCATGAAATCGCACGGTCACGATAACCGTGGCCAGAATAAGCGCCAGAAAGGCCATTCCCAGAATTGCCTCGAATGAAAGTTCGCCTCGGACTCTGTTCATTCTGTGGCGACCTCGTTAGAAGCAGATGTTTGCGAGAGAAGTCGTTCAAAAAAGACTTTCATATCCCGCCCTTCCTGCTGGTATGTTATGTAAACTATGACTTTGAAAAGCGCGCTGTCAAGGTAATAGGT
This sequence comes from Erysipelotrichia bacterium, assembly GCA_009928855.1. Lineage (GTDB taxonomy): Bacteria > Muiribacteriota > Ozemobacteria > Ozemobacterales > Ozemobacteraceae > Rifleibacterium. Next base: position 6,000 of record SABV01000220.1, read on the forward strand.
GTCTATCTGGCACTTGAATGGCTTTAGCGACCAGAACATTTCGGAGGCGTCCTCTTCGATTATATCGCCGCCTGATTCAGAAATGAAGCGGAAATATTCGCATACCGGTTCTACTGAACCTGAA
>SABV01000221.1 GCA_009928855.1 Erysipelotrichia bacterium
GAATATTGTTAGTATTGTTTCTGAAATTTTTTTATGCAAAATCATCTGATTACACAAGAATCGTTGCGTTCAAGACTGGTGGCAATAAGTCAGGCCGGTGTTTTTCTTGCTGTGCTGCTTGCTGTGCAGCTTATTGGTCTGCCTAATGCCATTACCGGAGTTGTAGTGAACGGAATTTTTATTTTTGTTCTTTTGCAACTTGGGTTGCGCTATGCCATGATGCTGGCTTTGCTTAGCCCCATTGCCGGAATTATTTCTGGTCATCTGCCGACCCCGATGTATCCTCTTTTGCCGATTATTGTCTGTGGTAATGCTTTGCTGGTGCTGTTTTATTTCTTGTTGCGCGGATACAGAGATTTGCTGCGTATTATTTTACCCGCATTTGTAAAAGCTGTTGTTATTGGCGGCGCCGGTTATATTGTTATTCATATTCTTGAACTGACAGAAGGGGCTAAATGGCTGGCCTTGCCGGTATTGGGGCTGCAGTTTTTTACTGCTGCTGCAGGTATTGTTCTTGGTGAGAGGCTTTTTTCTGCGTTTTGTAAAAATAGTGATGCTGCGGTGGCCGATTAATTTTTTTCCCACTCGGCGATGATAGAACGCCCCAGATTTATGATTTCTGGCTCTGTTTCGGTTGTGAGCATTTCTTTTATCAGATTTTTGCTTTCTGGATCGCCTGTCTTGCCTATTGCTCGAAGAGCTTGAAGGCGCTCAGAGCTTTCCTGGCTTTCTAACATAAGAGTTAACCGTTTGTAGATGTTTTCAACGATTGGAAGGGCTGTAAAAGAAGAGTTTTCATTGTGGGCAGGAAAAAGCCGGCTGAATTTTCGGGCGTTAGCAAGAAAATACACGGCAAAAGCAGCTGAAGCGCGCATCTCACTGCTGTCAGATTTGAGCCGTTCGTAAAGGCACGAAAGAGTTGTCTGGTCGTCGGCCAGCCATAACCCAAGAAGGGCATTGGCACAAACTCTCGGTGCCGGATCTTTTAAGAGGTTTTTTAGCTGCTCGCGTTTATTCGGCACGTTAAGAGATATATATGCTTCAACAGCATTAGCTCTCACACGATCTTCGCTATTGTTAAACAGACTTGAATAAAAGTCGGCAAGCTTATCGTCCTGACTCATTCCTAAGATTGATATTGCTGATGCCTTGAGTATAAGATCAGGTGTTTGTTCAATGAATTCTCTGAGATATTCTTTTACTTCAGAATTTTGTCTGAACATAAACGAAGAAAGCGATATAATCGCTTGTTGACGATATTTGCATGTCTCGTCAGCGATCGCTGTTTTAAGAAATTCAAAGCCTTCTGATTTTTCGTTGAGGCCGAAGGCCGTTATGATTGAGCTGTTGCCATGTGCCGAAGTGTCTTTTAAAAGCTCGCGAAAATACGACAGGTTCGAAAAGCCTTTTAATACAAAATAGTCATTTTCATTGTCGCCAGATTTATCATGGAGGGGCGCAAGAAGCAGAAAATCACGCGCTGAAGCTGCGAAGTCTCTGTCAGAAACCGGCATAAAATCAATGTTCTTGTCTGATAATTCTGCAGTTTTGCGGACTTGCGCCAGCCTGCTTCCGATGGTTGAAAAATCAGAGCGCGATCTGGTGCCAATATGGCCGATTATGACCTGACCGGATGTTAGCCCTGCCTTCATTGAAATGGCTTCAAGGCCAAGCTGAGCCTGCTTGTAGTTGAAGATGTTTATGTTGTTGCGAGCCAGCAATGCAGCGAAACCAGCCCTGAGATGTGCCGGCCAGTTGCCCGATGAAGCTATGGGAAACAAAGCTGTAATAAAACCATCTCCGAAGCGGTCTATGATTCCGCCTGCCTGCGCAATAATTTCAGCTGTGCCCGAAAAAAAAGCGTTCAGAGTGTCAACCGCTTCTGAGGGGGAGTTGCGCTCAATAAAGCTGTTGAATCTGTTCAGCTCAAGGTGCAATACGACAGAATCGACTGTTTTACCCGAAAAATTCTTGTTGGCAAGGCTGCTGTCGTTTTCGAGAATTTTTTTGGTGATGAGACTACTCGTTGTTTCACGGTTGTGTAATATGCTGGCCAGTCGATTAAAAGAGACCGCCAGTTCTTCGAATTCGTCTGAAGTATTTACGGTGGCCTCGTATGTGTAGTCGCCACGGCTTATGGATTCGATCGAGCCAAGAATCGAGTTGAGCGGGTTGAGCATCGTTGCAGATATGCCGTAGGCGATGAAAATACCTATTAAAATCAACACTATGCCAAGAGACAAATTGTAAAAAAGCAGATCGCGAATGTGCGTGTATTCTTCATCAATAGTAAATCCGGTTCTTACTATGGCGTATTTTTTGCCGCCAATAACTATGGGCAGCGACATGTCGTAAACCGGTCTGTTTTTATTGGCTGCGCGTCGAATGGCGATATCTGAAGAAAATAATGCGCTGCGTGACCAGCCATCGGCAAAATATTTGCCGTGAGAGTCGGGGTGGGTGCTCGCAATGATGCGGCCATAATTGTCGAGTATAAGACAGTATTCGATTCTGTCCATTTTGGTAAATTCTTTTAACGCATACTCTATGCCCTGAAAATTGCCTCTGACAATGTCTTCGCCCATAGAGAGAGCGATCATGCGCCCCAGAAGTCTGCCGCTTTCTTCTGCTTTGCCCAAACTCACGCGTTTTATCTGAATCGTGACGAGGTAAACCGAAATCAGCATGATAAAAGTTATCAGCAATGTAAAAACGATGGCAATTTTTTGTCGAAACCCGACAGAAAAATTTTTGGCCTTGGGGTTTAGGGGCTGATCAAGGTTCACCGCCGTATTCCTTTTCGAGAAGTTCGAACGAATTTTCGTCTGGCTGCTTTACTTTAAACATGCCAGAAAACATTTCGGAGTCACTCACTTTGGGTAAGTATTTTATGAAATTACCGACAAGTATTTGCTCATAGGAGCTTCTATGATGTGAGTTTACGAAATATACGCCACCGGGAACAGGTTGACTTTCGTGAATGATTTTCATCGTTTTGCGCACCGATTCAGATTGCTCAAGAAAAAAGTTGCTTGCAAGAACAATACAGTCATATTGATCGTTTTGTAGCCCTAGTATTGAATCGCTGAAATTTTCGGAGAAAAATTCCTGTTTGAAAAATGTGGAATGCTCATACCCGAGCTTTTTTAATTCGCGGGTTGGAATCATGTAACCTGGCAAAGAGTCGTTGCTGCGGTAAGCGATGCGATAACCCCGCAGGTCGGCAAGCGACGAAGCCGGATCGTCTTTTTTTACTACAAAGATAGAGCGTTTTGGAGGGTCGCTGAAACGTTCAAGCACTGCAGTTATTGGTTTGTTTTTGCGCAATAACAGATAGCCCATTGTTGAAATACTGCCGAAATCAGCGATGCGGCGCTCAACCTTGCTCACTACTTCGAGTTCGTTGGTAGAGATGTCTATGTGTGCCGTTTTTCCTGTTTTTTTTACTATCTCATCCAGGTGTGGCTGCATGATTTCGAGAAATTTTACCAGGTCGCCGCGTGGGATGGTAAACGTGAAAATTATCTGATCCCGTTCGTCCGGGTTTACTGTCGGGTCGTAGGGCGGGCGTGAGGTGATACCCGAGAATACATCTGGCAACCCCGATGAGTTGCTCGTATATTCGACAAAATTTTTCCAGAGGATGCCTCCAACGCCAACAATTGCGGCAATCAGAATGAATGCAACCCCTATAAATACAGAGTTTTTGTCTGATGCTGATTTAGCTCTCATTTTGTGAGCGGTTTCCTGGGCATGATGATCTATCAACTTTAGCACATTTGTGACTTCAACTGCAGGAAAAACTGACAAAAATGTAAACTTTTATATTTTTAAAACGTAAAGTTGTCCGGTTGCTGAAAAAATCTGTTATATTTTAGGATAATAATTTGAGCTCTTCGATCGAAATCGGGAGAATTTTATGTTGAAACAAAATAAAAGAGGCTTTATCGGTGTGATGTTGACCATGGCGGTCGGAATCGCCCTTGGAGCCGCTGCTCTAGTGGTAAGCACCGAAATCGCCAAAGACAAGAAGCAGGATGCCGCTTCATCGTCTGTTTCTTCATCAGACGGTTCTGCAAAAAATGTAGAAAAGGCTTTTGACCAGTATCAGAAAGCTTACCGTGAATATCAGCAGGCTGCCGGTCTTGGTCGTGATGATGTAAAAAAATATGCCGATGCTTTTAAGAGCGCAAAAAGAGAACTTGAGCTTGCTATTTTAAAAAATACACCGGGCGTATCAGAAATGGATTTAACAGGTATCGACGACACCTCGGTCAGCTCAGCATCTTCAGCTTCAAAGGCCGCCGAAACTCAGCCGGTCTCCCGAAGTTCAAATCCCTTCGGCGTTGACACCGTGGTCATAAATTCACCCTCCGGAGACACTTCCTATACGCCTTCTTCAGCCGTTGTCTCTTCTTCGGCTGCAGCTCCTTCGTCCGGTGCGTCTGGTGCGTCTAGTGCATCTGGCGGCGGTTCATCAGCATCGGCGGGCGTAAAAGACGACCAGATAACCGGTATGGATTATTATAAAGTTAAATCTGGTGACTCACTTTCTAAGATCTGCGAAAAATATTATGGCGACAGCGGTATGTGGCAGCATATCGTAAAATACCAGATGTCGAGCATTGCTGCTTCACCCAACATGATTTTTGCCGGGCAGTTGATTGCCCTCCCACGAGGAATCGCGAAGAAGACTTCTTCTCAGACTGTCAAAAAAGACTCATCGACAACTACCGGCAGTGCTTCCGGCAAATTCGATATCGCACCTGTCACTGATGAATCCTGGCAAAATAAATTTCAAAAAGACTATTTGATTTCAGACAATGCCTTGACTGATACCAGCACGATGACAGTGTCTCAGATTCAAAAATTTCTTGAGTCCAAAAATTCAGTGCTTGCCAAGCCATATAACGGTTCAACACCGGCTCAGATGATCTACAATGCAGCCAAAAAGTATGGAATCAATCCACAGGTTCTTTTAACCAGACTGCAATGCGAACAGGGGCTGATTTCTGCAACTTCGGCGACCAAAAAACGGCTGGATTGGGCTCTCGGGGTAGGTTGCTACGATTCAGGCAACTGGAACCAGAAATTCAAGGGTCTCGACAAGCAGATAGAGTTTGCTGCTCATACCTACCGTCGTCACTATGATGATGCCAAAGCCCGGCTCAAAAAGGGCGAAAAAATCACCATGTCTATAGATGGCCAGCAGATTACCGTTAAAAATGCCGCATCATATTCATTCTATAAATATTGCCCGCATGTTCAGGGCTGCAAGCTTTTCTATGATGTCTGGCGCGGCTATCGAAGCAAATTCTAGTTTTCTTCGTTTGGCAAGATGGTTTCCGGGTCAGGTTTTCGTATATGTTTAAATAATGCATCGACCTTTTTTGCATCTTCAAGCAGGGTCGATGCGTTGTCTGAACTCAGCAGCACTATTACCTGATTGTCTACAGAGGCCCATTTTGCCAGGGTTGCACTGCATGATTTCTGCAGTTCTTGCTGGTTAAAATCGTCATTCGAAAAGCCGTAAAAATTGAGCAGTTTGCAGACTTTGGCATTCGGAGGCGGGGCTTCGGTAAAAATATCAGGTAAGTTAGCCGCTGCAAGCCATTGCGGGTTGTATTCAGGTCTGTTCATGCCGCTGTTGAGTGATAACAGGAGCGGCTTTTCGTTGAGTGCAAAGCTGAATCGCAAGGGAATGCCTCTGACAGCCAGAAGATCGGCAAATCTGCTTAAAATCGAGTTGATCTGTCGATAAATTTTTTCGGGCAGTTTTAGCGGAAAAGTTCGCCAGCTCTGGCGCATCTGCATTGATTTTTCGAGCCCGACCTGCGAAACAAGTCTGATCATACCGTCTATGACGGTGACTTCTATTCTGGCTTTCGTCTGAATAAACTCTTCGAGAAGAACTGCACCGGGAAAAACAGCCTGCACAGTGTCAAAAAAATCTGGTAATTCTCTAAAAGCCTTGAGAAGATACATCGCTTCGCTGTCTGAAAGGTTTTGTGCCGTTTTCATTGTCAGCGGAAACTTGTTTCTTTTTACGGCCCACGCAGAAATTCTGGCAAACTCTTCTGAAAGAACAAACTCTGGAGTTTCTATTTTTTGCG
>SABV01000710.1 GCA_009928855.1 Erysipelotrichia bacterium
CGCCCGTCTGTTCAGCACAACCATCAGCCAAACCTCAGTTCATTAACTTTGCAGCAGTTCTGAAGCCAGAGCAGAAAGTGAGGAGCGCTCTGATTTATTAAGAATGATATGCCCGAACAGGCTATGATTTTTAAATTTCTCGATAACAAAGTTCAATCCGTTCGATGAGCTGTCGAGATAAGGATTATCAATCTGATAAGGGTCGCCGGTCAAAACAACTTTGGTGCCATCTCCGGCGCGACTGATAATAGTCTTTACTTCGTGTGGGGTCAGGTTCTGGGCTTCATCTACGATCAGATACTGTTTTGGAATACTGCGGCCTCTGATATAGGTGATCGCTTCGATCTGAACTTTCTGAGACTCGATAAGAAAACGTATTTTTTTATCTACATCGTCAGAATTTTTATAGAGGCGGTCCATGACAAATTCGAGATTGTCAAAAATAGGCTGCATCCAGTGACTGAGCTTCTCATCTTTTGAGCCCGGCAAGTAGCCGATATCTTTACCAAGAGGCATGATCGGGCGACTGACCAGCAATTTGCGGTATAGATGCTCATCAATTGTTTTTTGAAGACCGCAGGCTAGAGCCAGCAGGGTTTTACCGGTACCAGCGCGCCCAACGAGAGTTACAAGCTGAATTTCGTTGCAAAGCAACATTTCGATGGCAAATTTTTGCTGCAGATTCATAGGCTCTACGCCCCATGGGCGAGAATTTTGATGAAACAACGGCAAAATACGTCGCTGGTCACCATCATATTTTGCCAGCGCAGTTTTATTTTCGTTTTCGGCAGCTTTTAGAAGAAGGAACTCATTTTTAAACAAATTATCTTCTTCGTAATCAACGCCCTCTTCGCGCAAAAAAGTTTCGATTTTACTGACCGGCAGGGTCAATTCGCGCCAACCACTATACAACTCGTCAATATCAATTTTGTTGGTTTCGAAATCTTCGGCATCTATACCAAGAGCATCGGCTTTAATACGGCAGTTGATATCTTTGCTTATCAAAACGACATGGCGACCCTGCTTTTTCAGCGAAACGGCACAAGCCAGAATGCGATTATCAACCTTATGAATATCGAGAGAAAAACCGTAAGGAACTTCAGCCTCTGAATCGATCATGATCTGAAGAGTGCCGCCACTAGGCAGTTCTAC
>SABV01000222.1 GCA_009928855.1 Erysipelotrichia bacterium
CTGCCGTCTTTTCCTACTTGTCTCCGGACAGAGAGCTCTGGTTCGCCCTTTACCCAGATATTTATAAAATCACCAGCTCCAATAATTCCTGGCTGGGCGGCAAGAAGTAAACTACCGCTGCCAAACAGGCTGATGATTATAAATAACAACCACTTAATTTTGCGCATATTTTTCCATGAATGAAAATTTAAATCAGCTGCAAATTCTATCGGAGTAGATAATCGAAACCATTAGAGATAAAATCATTTTTTTTAATGTTTTTTTCTGGCTGAAGAGCTGGGAATATTTAATTCAATACGATATTTTGCCACAGTTCGCCTGGCAAGAACTATGCCCTCTTTCTTCAGCATATCAACGATATTGCTGTCAGAGAGAGGCTTAGCCTGGTTTTCCTGTTTAACCAGGTCATCAATACGTTTTTTAACAGCAAGAGTCGAAACATCTTCGCCCCCTTGCGTGCGTGCAGCACCTGAGAAAAAGAACTTCAGCTCAAACAACCCTCTTGGGGTCTGCACATATTTGCCGCTGGTAGCACGGCTTACAGTAGATTCGTGAACGCCGGCCATGCCCGCAACGTCTTGCAAAGTGAGCGGTTTCAAATGAAGAATGCCGAAATCAAGAAAGTCTTTTTGAACTTCGCAAATCGACCGGGTAACGCTGAGAATTGTCTCTTTGCGCTTATCAACGTATTTAAGAAAAGAACGAGCGGCTTCAAGCTTATCGCGAATGAATTCATATGTTTCTTTTTCGGTCTTGTCACGGTGCTTCATGGCATCTTTATAAAGGCCACTGATGCGCAAACGCGGCAGATCACGCTCGTTCATACTGACAATATATTCGTCGCCATCTTTTTCGACAAAAACTTCAGGCGAAACATAAACCTCATCACCTGTCGTCGGAAAACTCGCGCCCGGCTTGGGATTGAAACCCTTGATAGTCTCTACCGCCGCCTGAACTTCTTCAAGTTCGCAGCCGGTTGCCTTAACGATATTGGCAATACGGTTAAGAGCGAGGTCTTCAAGATGACTCGAAATAATTATGGTAACAGCGTCGTCACTGTAGCCTTCTTCACGAGCCTGTATAAGCAGACACTCGCGAAGGTCAAAAGCCCCGACGCCAATGGGGTCCATGGTCTGAATCGCATGACGTATTTTATCAACAACCGGAGCCTCAATTTTAAGCAGATCGGCAATCTGTTCGCTCGTATGCCTGAGATAGCCATTCCGGTCGATCAGGCCAATAAGGTATTCACCGATTTTTTTTTCTGTCAGGTTGAGATTAACTTCATGCAACTGCGTCGTGAGGTGTTCGCGCAAATTGCTCTTTTTAGAAACAAAATTCTCGAAAGAAGTCTCTTCATCGCGATTGTATGAACCTGAAGCAACTTTAAACTCAGAATGTTCACTATCTTCTATATATTTCTGCCAGTCCATACCAAAATCATCACGACCGGCTTCTTTAAATTCTCTAGAAGGTGGGCCGGCTTCGGGAATTTTGCCCTCTGAAAGCTTGTCAAGGGGCAGTTCATTAGGCTTAACAATCGTTTCATCCAGCTCGACAACGGGATTTGTTTCGAGCACCTCAATAATCTGATTCTTCAATTCCATGCTGTTCAGTTGCAGTATTTTTATTGCAAGCTGCATCTCGGGAGTCATTTTAAGGCTCTGAGTGAGCTTTTGAGACAACCCGAGCTTTATAGAATTATCCATTTAACAAACCTTCCACAACTGAATGATTATTTTTTCTCACGCACATTATACTGTAAACCTGATCCAACCACAAATTGATTTTGAGTTTTAAAATTTAACCGGCGAAAACACACATTGATCAAGCTGCAACCACTGGTGTTTTTTTACTTCACGCCGTTATTTTTTGGGAACCGCTCGCCCCGGGCGCACCGCACCCGGATCAACAGGATCATTATCGGCTTCGGGGTTAAAAACCACCACAGTCACGCCGAGATCACCCTCGCCATAGCGACCTGAACGAAATTTTTTCTTCCAGGGGCTGTTTTTAAGAAATGCCGTAACAGCCTTATAAAGCGCTCCGGTGCCCTTGCCATGAATAATAAAAACGCGCCCCAGGTCACTCTCGCTGACCACCTTCAAATAAGTTTCCAATTCATCAAGCGCCTCTTCTACACGCATTCCACGCAAATCAAGTTCGCTTTTAAGCATGGGCCTTACGGCGTAAACGCTGCCGGAAAATTTTTCTTTCTGTTTTTGAGCATTCTCATGTGCAGGCGCAATTTCTTTAACGGGAATCCGCAAAATTTTTCCTTCAAGCTCAATCTCTGCACGTCCCTTGGCTGTATCAAGCTTTAACAGCGTGCCCTTGCGCAAATTCTGTTTCCAGAGCACAGCTGTTCCAGGCTTTAAGGCTTCGAGGTCTATATTCTTAAAAGAGGGTTTTTCATCAACTTCGCCAACCTCTTCTGGTCGGTGCTCGTCAAGTTTTTCGAGCAAGGCTTTTGTTTTTGCGTGGGCGGAGCGAGCCTCGGCAACAGCTTCGTCTGGCGTAGAAATATTGCCGGCGGCAGAGGTATGGCGCAACCTACTGATCTGCGCTTCTATTTCTCTGAGTCGAGCGCGTAATTCGGCGGTAAATTCTTCTGTGAGCCTGTCGCGTTTAGTTTTACGAAATTCTCGAAGCTGACTTAGAGTTTCTTCAACCTCCAGTTCACGCACACGCAAGCTGCTGAGCTTTTGAACATAGGTTCGGCGAAGAGCCTCAGCGCGATTTCGTTCTCGCTCAATCGCTTCAATAAGCCCCTTTTCATCACGCTGCTCACCGGCACAGGTCTGTATAAGCTCACCAAGAATAGAATCAGGCAATCCAAATGCTTTTGCCATGGCCAAAGCATTGCTTTTGCCGGGAATACCGATCTGAAAGCGGAAAGTGGGCTTGAAGGTCTCATAATCGAATTCCATGGCAGCGTTGATAAAACCCTCAGTAGTGAATGCCACACGTTTGAGCGAATCATAATGAGAAGTTACGATACAAAAAGCGCCGCGCGAACTCAATTCTTTCAGAAACCCTGAAGCCAGCGCGCCACCCTCGACCGGATCAGTGCCAACGCAAATTTCGTCAACAAGAACCAGCGAGCGCCCGTCGGCGATATCAGCCATTTCTTTAAGGCGCTTCAGGTGGGCAGTAAAGGTAGACAGGTGATCTTCAATGCTTTGACTCTCGCCAATATCAGAAAGCACCTGAGTAAATACCGGTATTTTAGCATCTCTTGCGGCAAGCACATAGTTGCCGGTCTGCATCAGCAATGCATTAATTCCGACGGTTTTAAGCGCAACCGTCTTGCCGCCGCCGTTAGGTCCGGTAATGATGATACAGCGCTGTTGCAAATTCATTTTAACATCAAGCGGCACGCAATTCGGGTGAATCAGGGGGTGTCTGGCCTGATTAAGCTGCAAATCTGGATTTGCAGCTATTTCGGGTCGACAGGCTTCATATTTAACCGCGAAATCTGCACGCGCCTTTACCATGTCGATATAAGTCAATGTCTCAAATTGCTCAGTCAGCGAATTTAATGACTGGTAAAGCAAAGATGTCAGACTGGTAAAAATCCGCCTGATTTCTTCGCGCTCAGACAACCTTAACTGCGCCAGGCGATTATTGGCGGGCAAAAAGGCGAGAGGTTCTATAAAAAGTGTCTGCCCGGTAGAAGACTGATCGTGAACGATGCCTTGAATGCGACTCTGAGCAGAGGCAAGCACCGGCACGACATATCGTTCATTACGAAGAGTAAAATAGCGGTCTTGAACATCGTCACCATGATGGGCAAGAAAAGCCGTCAACTGCTTTTCGGTATTGCCAATTGTCTGAGTGTATTCACGCCTGATCGAAGCAAGCGCCGGCGAAGCGTCACTGCGCACCTGCCCCCGGTCATCAAGGCAATCATCAATACGCTGAAACAGGCTGCTCAAAGACGGCATGTTTTTTATTCTTTCGGTAAGGCGGGTGCCACCTTTAACAACCCATGAGGTAGCACGCGCATCGAAAGCTTTTTTGAGGCTTGCAGCAACTTCAATATTCGCTTTTACCTTGAGAAAATCTTCAGAGCCAAGCACTGTCGAGCCGGCTCGCAAAACCTCGATTACTTCGCGGATATCGCGCAAACCTCCGGGATAAATTTTAAACCCGGCCTGAGAATAATCAAGAAATTCATCAATTTCTGAAAGCCAGCCATTGATCTCGTTTGCGTCAACCGACGGTCGTAACAGGGCCAGCTTCTCTTTTGCCGCTCTTGAACCGGCGAAAGATGAAATTATTGCAAGAATTTTTCCAAATTCAAGATTTTCCAGTGATTTTTCTTCCATACACCGCCTATTCGACAGTGACAGATTTAGCCAGATTTCTCGGCTGGTCGACATCAAGGCCGCGCAAATCAGCTACGTAATAAGCAAAAAGCTGCAATGGCACAACGTTGATAATCGGCGAAAAAATATCAGAAACTTTTGGCACATCGATTACATGTTCGGTTAAAGTCCTTATTTCTTGATCACCTTCGGTGGCGATTGCAATCAAGCGCCCTGAACGGGCCTGAACTTCTTTCAAGTTTGAGATTGTCTTGTCATACAGCTCTGATTCTGTAACTATAGCCATTACCGGCATATCATGATCAATAAGGGCAATGGGCCCATGTTTCAGTTCACCGGCAGCATAAGCCTCAGCGTGAATATAGCTGATTTCTTTCAGCTTCAGGGCGCCCTCAAGAGCTGTCGGGTAATTCAGGCCACGACCAAGGTAAAGAAAACTTTTTGAGTCGAGATAATGCGAAGCCATCTCGCGAATTTCGTCTTTTTTATCGAGAACTCTTTCGATCTGCTGAGGCAGAATTTTGAGTTCTCTTATTTTTTCTTGAACATAGGCAGGCTCAAGCACAGAACGTATTTTGCCAAGCATTAGCGCCAGCAGGGTTAGTGCAGTAAGCATGGCAATATAGGCTTTGGTAGAGGCAACGCCAATCTCTGGACCGGCATGAATATAAACAAGACCATCGACCTCGCGTGTCAACGACGATTCTTTGGCATTGACTATGCCAAGCACCTTGGCGCCGCGCCGACGAGCTTCTTTAACAGCAGCGAGAGTGTCTGCTGTTTCCCCTGACTGACTGATAGCTATTACAAGCGTATTAGCATCGACAAGCGGCGAGCGATATCTGAACTCACTTGCGAGATCGCACTCTACCGGTATTTTTACAAGACTCTCAATGAGATATTTTCCGACACAAGCCGCATAATACGCTGTTCCGCATGCGACCATAACGATGCGCTGGGCGCGATAAATATCGGGGCCGGTAAGTTTGAGCTCTTCAAGATATATTTTGCCATCTTCTTCTGAAGTTCGGCCGCCAATAGTGTTACGAATAACCTGAGGCTGCTCAAAAATCTCTTTAAGCATGAAATGCGAAAACCCGCCCTTTTCTGCGGCGACAGGGTTCCAATCGATCTGCGTTGGATTTTTTGCGACCGGCGTGCCATCGAGCGAGAAAAAACTGACGCCATCGCGGGTAACTTCAGCACCTTCGAAGTTGTCGAGGTAAACAACCTGGCGTGTGTATTGCAAAATAGCGGTTACGTCTGAGGCCACAAAATTTTCGTTTTTACCAAGCCCCACAATTAAGGGGCTTTCTTTGCGGGCACACAATATTTTATCGGGATGATCGCGATGAATAACGGCTATTGCATAGGCCCCCTCAACTGACTTGAGAGCGTCAATAACAGCCTGTTTGAGATCACCGTGATAAGCGGCTTCAATAAGGTGCGCCAGCACTTCTGAATCGGTTTCGGATGCAAAAACATGGCCAGCGGCCAGCAGGCTTTTGCGCAATTTCATGAAATTTTCGATTATGCCGTTGTGAGCCACCATAAGGGAGCCATGGCAATCTCCGTGTGGGTGAGCATTGAATGCAGAAGGACGCCCATGAGTGGCCCAACGGGTATGCCCTATGCCAATTGAAGAAGTAGACTGAAAATCATCCAGCAGCAGCTTGCGTATATTGCGAAGCTTGCCAATATCTTTGCACACATGAATCTTCTGGTTGTCAACAACGGCAATACCGGCA
>SABV01000223.1 GCA_009928855.1 Erysipelotrichia bacterium
AATGTCACAGACTCAGACAGCTTAAGTGGCGAAGAAGCTAAACTCACACAAAACGAGGCCTCTGCAAAATTCTGATCAAACCCCAAACCGATATAACCGGCGTTTTTATCTCTATATCTACGCGTAAAACAACCGGGATGGCACACAAGAGGCTTGCCGGCAATGTATTTCAGGCCGTCACCATGGTCATAGTGTCCATGGCTGAGCGCAACTGTTTCAACTGCCGAAACATCGATACCAAGCAAATCAGCATTCTCAAGAAACAACGAGCTTTGCCCGGCATCAAAAAGAATTTTTTTGTCGGCTTCAATAAAAATAGAAAGACCATGCTCGCCCCGGCAGACCTCACCCGGGTTGTTATCTACAAGAAAAGTAATCTTAATCGTCTCAGAATTCATTTTAACCCCACCTCAGGCTCAATTGTAAAAAAACTTAAAGCTAAACCAGGCAAAAGCGCTATCAACCAAAATTGCAGACACCAAACATAGATAAGTCACCGGTTGCCAAAAAAGCAAGCAGTTTTTAGCCTATGCTATTTTGAAATTTATTGATCGGGTATTAATCTGATTGATATTTAGATGTTTTTGCTGTAAAAAATATGAGCTCTTCTTTCGTTTAAATACAAAGAAAAGACACTAAGCCAGGAGTTATGGATAATGCCGGAAAACAAAGTTGGAACACTTATCGTTAAACGCGGAATGGCCGAAATGCAAAAAGGCGGCGTCATCATGGACGTCGTTAACGCTGAGCAGGCCCGCATTGCGCAAGAAGCCGGCGCTGTTGCCGTAATGGCTCTTGAGCGAGTTCCCTCAGACATCAGAAAAGCCGGCGGAGTTGCACGCATGGCAGACCCGACAATTATCGAAGCAGTAATGAACGCAGTTTCGATTCCTGTAATGGCCAAAGCACGCATAGGGCATATTTCTGAAGCCCGCATTCTTGAAGCCATGGGCGTTGATTATATCGACGAAAGCGAAGTTCTGACACCTGCCGACGAAGAATTCCATCTTCTAAAATCATCGTTTACCGTGCCATTTGTCTGCGGCTGCAGAGATCTCGGGGAAGCCGCCAGACGCATCGGAGAGGGCGCCGCCATGTTACGCACCAAAGGTGAACCCGGCACAGGCAATATCGTAGAAGCTGTCCGACACATGCGCAAAGTCAATTCACAGGTTCGCAGAATCGTTTCAATGAACGAAGACGAACTTATGACAGAAGCCAAACTGCTTGGAGCGCCATACGAAGTTTTGCTGGAAATAAAAAAGCACGGTCGTCTGCCGGTAGTTAATTTTGCAGCCGGCGGCGTTGCTACTCCCGCCGACGCAGCCCTGATGATGGAACTTGGTGCTGACGGCGTTTTTGTCGGATCAGGCATTTTTAAATCAGAGAATCCGGCAAAATTTGCAAAAGCAATCGTAGAAGCTACCACCAATTATCAGAACTACAAACTGCTGGTAGAAATCTCTAAAGACCTGGGCTGCCCGATGATCGGTCTCGAAATTTCTTCTCTTGCGGCAGCTGACCGAATGCAGGATCGCGGCTGGTAAGGTTGCGAAGTTAAAATGATAAAAATAGGCATTCTTGCTCTTCAAGGAGCAGTAAGAGAGCATACTGCATCGGTGCAAAAATGCGGAGCCGAGGCAGTTCAGATAAAATCAGCGGATGAGCTGAAAAATATCGACGGACTGATTTTGCCGGGCGGCGAAAGCACTACCATGCGTCGCCTGATCAACACCTACGGACTGCTTAAGCCCTTACAGGATTTTGCCAATCTCGGCAAACCGGTATTTGGCACATGCGCCGGCCTGATTCTGCTTGCCAGATCTATCGCCGGCGAAAGCACCTGTCACATGGGCGTGCTGGATGTAACCGTAGAAAGAAATTCGTTTGGCCGTCAGGTTAACAGCTTTGAAGCCAGTCTTGACATAAAGAATGTCGGGCAGCAATTTCCCGGAGTATTCATACGAGCACCGCATATAGTCGAAGCCGGGCAAGATGTTGATATACTCTGCGAATATGACGGGCGCATCGTCATGGCACGCCAGAAAAATCTGCTCGGCTGCGCTTTTCACCCCGAACTCACTGAAGATCAGCGCGTCATGCATTATTTCGTAAAAATGGTCAAAGAAGCAACTGCTGGCTGATCACCCCGTTTGTCAACAAAGGGGGTTTCCGATATCTGGAAACCCCCTTTAAATCATCATAAACTACAAACGGCACTATAAATGAAGAATTGTCGTGATAAAACGCACCAAAAACCTCAAAGAGCGCTTGCCACGGCGATAATTCCACATATCAAAGCCTCATCGCCACGGCGCACTGGTTGTAGCCAACGCCGGAACCCATAAAAACGACCAGATCGCCTTCTTTTACGAGACCACGCTTCAGAGCAATATCAAAAGCAACAGGAATACAGGCCGAACCCATATAGCCGTATTCATGCATAATCTTGATCGCTTTTTCTTCGGGCAAACCAAGATCAGCCATAACCTGCGTAATAGTCTTACTGCGCACCTGCGTAAACACGATATGATCAATATCAGAGATTTCAAAACCGCCATTTGCAGCAGCTTCACGCACCCGTTTCGGCCAGCCTTCACGATTGACGGTCGAGGGGAAAGGTGTGACGAATTTTACCTTCGTGCGACCGGCCTTAAGCGATTCTTCGCTGGGCGGTTCTTTGGTGCCGCTTGAATAAATACCCCAGCACTCATAATAAGAACCATCCGCATGGATCGCTGAAGAAACAAAACCAGGTTTATCACTGGCTTCAAGCACAACTGCACCGGCACCATCGCCATAATAAAAACTCATAGGGTCATTATCGAGATCAGCAAGACGCTGCATCATATAAACGCCTATTACCAAAGCACGACGAATGTTCGGCTGATTAGAAATCATACCCGACGCAATAGCCAGACCAGTCGGAAAAGAAGCACAGGCGCAGCCAACATCAAAAGTACCGGCATTTTTAGCACCAAGCTTATGCTGCACAACAACAGAAGTTGCCGGCGTAATATAATCCGGCGTATCTGTCCCTAGCACTATCAGATCAATGTCTTCCGGTTGAAGACCTGCATTGGCAAGCGCAGCTTTACATGCCGCAACCGCAAGATCAGAAGCCGCCCAGTCAGCAGGAGCACGAAAACGGGTGAGAATACCCGTTGCCTCTTCACTTTTATTGATCACTTCGTCCCCGAATTTTGCCCTGAATTCAGAGTTGGGATGTTCTTCAGAGGGCACATAAGCGCCACTTCCAATTATTCTTGCATATTTGTTCATTTTGTCGCTCCATTGTTTTGCGTTGCAGCAATTTTTAGCATCACTGCAGCAAAATGTCAAGAGTTTTATACCCGACTCAGAACAAAATGCCAGAATTAAACGTTAACCGTTGCAAAGCGCAGGTATTTCTTAAGCAGCATTGTACCGCCGCCTTCTGAAACAACAGTTTTTACATGATCCGAATCAATAACATAAGCCCCGCTCAACTGCGTAACACGCGTGTCGGCAAAAGCTTCCGGAGACATTGGCGTAGACGGCCCGAGCATTACAGCGGCACGGTTCCGCTTGAGCGCCTGCAGCAAATCATCACAAGTACCATTTATGATACTAGTCGAAGTTATAATGGCCACATCACACTCGGACAAAGCTTTAAAACCCTCATCTGGTGTTATAACTCCGGGTTTTTCAGCATTGAGCTCAACAACTTCAAAACGACAACCGGTAGCTTTTATAGATGGAACAACCGGCGCAAAATAACCCACCATAACGACATGATCAGTCGCCTGTATTTTAAGCAGCGAAACTGCTTCACTGTCTAGAAAAAATCGCTCTTTTCGAGCATTTAAGGCGTTAAAAACGGCAAGGCCGGCAGCCCTCTCTAATGCCTGACCACTTGAAAGCCATCCAAGAATCTCGGCAGCCGGGCTGCCGGCAATCGCACCTGCAGCACGCAGATGCGTGCACGAGCAGGCTTTGTCGGCCGGAGTCCAGGCTATACCCATACGCCCGTCAGAAAGCTCCGCGCAACTGTATCCGAGCCCCAGGCGCAACTCTTTTATAGTCTTCCCCTGTGCTGATTCAAAGGCGCAATCAATAAGCTTTTGTTGAATTACCATAAATTTCCTCCTGAATTCTTCATTTTTATCCCACAACAGGATATAATTCTTTACGAATTAGCAAATAATAACTGATCACCGTTTTTTTCAAAGGAGCCCGCAATGTCCAAAAACAAAGAAAGAGTCGTAGTACTTGGCGCCAGCCCCAACCCCGAAAGATATTCATACAAGGCCGTCTGCATGTTGCTAGAGCATGGGCACGAAGTCGTGCCCGTTCACCCGGTGGCCGAAAAAATAGAAGGACTGCCAGTTGTCCCCAGATTGAACCAGGTCAGTGGCAATGTAGACACACTCACCCTCTACCTTTCTGCCGAAGCTTTAAACACCCTTGAAAA
This sequence comes from Erysipelotrichia bacterium, assembly GCA_009928855.1. GTDB lineage: Bacteria > Muiribacteriota > Ozemobacteria > Ozemobacterales > Ozemobacteraceae > Rifleibacterium. The sequence continues at coordinate 4,454 of SABV01000223.1, forward strand.
CGATATAATCAAACTTAAACCGCAACGGGTAATTTTTAACCCGGGCACCGAAAATCAACAACTCATGCAAAGCTTGCAGCAACACGGAATAAACGCCATACAGGCATGCACGCTGGTATTGCTGCGCACGGGACAATTTTAAACCTCCTTAATTTCTTAGCGAAGCTTATAGGTCACCGGAAACTCAATACGCGAAGCCGGCAACCAGCCTGCCGGCGGTGCAGCAAACTTCTGTTTTTTTACCAGTGACAGGGCGGCTTCGATGAGCTCTATCGGCGCATCTTCAACTGCTTCAAGCGAATCTACCCGACCGTCTGCCAAAATCGAAAAAGCAACGGTCACTTTTCCCTCTAATCTTTGGCGTCGGGCATTTTGCGGGTATTTTTTATTCTTCTCAAGCTGCCTTCTGACATTCGCAAGATACCTGCTGATTTCAGACTGCATTTTTTCAGATAGTTCCGGCGGGGTTGCTACTGCTGCATCTGGTGTTGGCTCTGATTTTTCTTCTGCCGGCACAGTCTTTAAGACCGGTTCAGCAGGTTCAACTACGGCAGCTGAAACTATTTCATCGATTTTTTCAAGTTTTGGCGATGGTTTAAAAATATTTGCAAGCTGCTTCTTTACCACAGGCTTTTTATGTTTAGCAGCCCTGCGCCTTGAAGGTGCCAGCGGCTTAACAACTGGCGCTACCGGCATAGGCGACGGCTCAGAATCACGCGCAACAACTTCTTTTAAGGGTTCTGGCTTTTTAATCGGTGGTGGCAGTTGCACAGAGGGAGCCTGCGCTACAACATGACGGTTCAACTGGAGCGAAAGCAGTGGCACAATTTTTCTTCTGCCAGTCTCTCCTGCTGTTCCGCATATCTGCCACAGCACTCCCCCTAGAATTGCCTGAACAAGCATAGCCAGAAAAAAGCTCAAAAACAGATAAAATTTTGAGCCCTGAATATCTTCAACATCGGTCATCATTTGCCAGACCCCACACCTTCAGACAAATCAGGGCTGTTTTCAGGGGGAGCTCCGGCAAAAGATATACTGCTGATACCAGCGCGGCGCATTTTATCGAGCAGTTCGATGGTAACACCAGCCGGAGACTGGCGATGGGCAAGAATGATAATCTGACTGCCCGAGGCAACGACCGATATTTTTTCAACCATCGTCTGCAAGCCCGAATAATCAACAGCAGAGCCATTCCAGATGATTCTGCCTTCAGCCGAAATCTCAATGCGCTGCTGTAAAGAATTGCCCGGCTGCTCTATAGAGCCAACTGACGGCAATTCGAGAGACGTCTGCGGCATAAAATTCTGAGTTAAAATATAAAAAAGCAGCAACGTAAAAATAATATCAGAGCAGGTAGTCAGTTCAAGGGCAAAGCCTTCTTTGTTGCTATTCCTACGCAGGGCCATTCTTCAACTCCACGGCAACGACTTCAGAAGCGGCCGAATTTTCAAGTTCAGCAAAAACAAGCATCTCCAACTGGCGCAGGTGTCTTCGAGAAAGAGCCTCTATTAGATAGGTAAAGCCCCAGGCTATCAAGGCCAAAATAAGTCCATAAACAGTTGTAAAAAGGGCTTCATGAATACCACCGGCAAGATCGCCAGGAGTAACCATTCCGAGGCGGGCAAC
>SABV01000224.1 GCA_009928855.1 Erysipelotrichia bacterium
AGGCCGATGGTGACCCCGTCGTAAAAAGCGTCTCGACCAGCCTGCAAAGCAATGAGAAAAAGTGGATCAAGTGAAGAAAGGAGTTCAGCAGGCAGGTTTAAGCCATCGTAATTTTGCGGAATTTTTTTGATTGCGCAACAACGTGGCGAAAGCACTTTATCTGGTGCGCCAGGTTTCGAGTCATGATAGTTCTTTGCCTGTTCGGGCCAGCGATCCAAAGGAACTTCATCTGCGGCGCTTTTTGCGTCAGCAATCATTTGCCAGAAATCATCAAGTGTATCAGACCCCGGAAAAATACCGCCGATTCCGGTTATTGCTATGGCCAGAGGTGTTTGGTGACGATCGCCGTTGCTCATTATTCGGCTCCACTAACAGATCTGAGCTTGAAGGCATTGTTCAGGTTTTCGTTCATGGTGCATTCATAGCCTTCAATTCTGGCGAGCAGATTACCATTGTGGTCAATGAAGTCTATGTCGGCAAGCGCCATCATCGTGCCGCTGCGCCGTGTTCTGGCTGAAATGACAATTTCATTTGAAGTAAATGAACTTACATACTGTCGGTATTTTTTTGCATAACCTGGCAGAGAAGGAAGCCCATACGCCTGGGTTGTCCAGAGAATCATAAGTTGATAGGCTGCATCGACAGACATTGGTTCGGTGCACCATTTGTTCATGACCGGTCTGGCAAACCATTGACTTGGAGGTCGAGATGTTTTTGTACTGGCAACTATTCCGTTTTCGGACCATCCGCCAACTCTCGTTAAAGATTTAAAAAAATCGCCGTGAAACAGATGATTTTTATAGGCTTCATTTATTGAATCAGGGTAAACAAGATTGGCGTCTGCATGAGCCGGTTGCAAAACATCTGTTGGCAGCTTTTCTGCAAGCAATACTGTGGCTCGTGCATTTACAACTTCTTTGCCGGCAGTTATTGTTCTGAGCTCGCAAATTATTCTGCAGCCATCACCGGTTTTTTCTGGGCGTGAAGCAAACAGATTAAGATTCTGCTGGCTGTTTTTAAGCACAACGCCTTTCAAAATGCGCATATCGTCATAGCCGATGAAGCACAGGCCGGGGTTCATCAATACGGCAGCTTCGACGAGCAGTTCGGTTGCAACGGCCATCGGCAGAACAGGTTCGCCATTCAGAACGTGATCTTTGAGCCAGGCATTCTCTTTGATGTTCAGTTCAAAGTCGAATGCCTTCAAGAACTTTTTTTCGGGGTCATTTGCCCCTTTTTCTTCGAGAGTGCCTATTATGCCAATTTCTACTGCGCTTTCACTCGCGTTGGTCAATTCTACAATTGGCTGCCGTGAGCCTTCACGCAAAGGAATCAGGCCTATGCCTTCAGCTATAAATACATTTCTTAGAGCCGGCGTGACCATGCCGCCATCCCAGGGCCCCCAATTGAAAGACATGACTCTACATTCGGGTCTGAGAATTCGCAGTTTCTGAGCAGCTTTATTAAGCACTTCATTGGCCATGGCGTAGTCAACCTGCCCCAGACGCCCACCGCGCCCTGAAAAGGACGAAAACAGCACTATAGCCTTGAGATTATCTTTGACCAGAGCTTTCAAGACGTTACGAAGCCCCGAAACCTTAGTGTTTATGACGTCATCGAGCTGCTCACGGGTTTTATCTTCGATGCGGCGATCACGCAACACGCCTGCACCGTGAATCAAGCCAGTTATTGTGCCCGCTTCTGAACGGGCTTGCTCAATGATTTTTTCAACTTCTTCGGCATTACGGATATCAGCAGAATAATAAAAGACTTTTCCGCCTGTATTGCGTATTTTTGCAAGGTTATGCAAAACTTCACGGTTAGCCATGATTGATTTGAATTCAGCTTCGAGCTCTTTGGGGGTGAGCTTTTTACCGCTGTTTTTTAGAATAGCCCCTTTAATGGCCGGTTCGTCAGAGAGAGTGCTCAGCCATGCCGGTTCAGCCTGTGGGGCTGGCGAACGACCGATCAATACCATGGTAGTCTGGTATTTTTCGGCAAACGCAAAGGCGGTTTCGGCAGTTACGCCCCTGGCGCCACCGGTTACCACAACTACGTCACCCTTCTGAAAACTGGCAATAGCAGATGAGTTCTCAGTCAGCTGACTTTCAACTTCGCTGAGACCATAGCGGCCAGAGCGGGTAAGACCAACTTCGATCGGGCCCGTCTGGTGCAGAAGTTCGTCTACAAGCTTCGTTGCAGCAGCATTGTTATCTTTAAACCGGTAATCGAGATCAATTGCTCTCGAAATCAGCTCTGGCCATTCATATCTGATGGTTTTAGCAAGCCCTGCCAGCCCGCCCTGAACCGGGTCCACTGTGCGGGTTGCCGATTCGAGCGCGAAGGTGCCGTCGAGACGCGAAACAGTTGCGATCAGGCCTTTTCCGTTCGCTCTGATCTGCGGCCCTGCTTTTTGTGCTGCCATAAACGCGTCTTTCAGCCATTCTTCTGACTGTTCTTCCCAGAGGTTCATTGAGGCTTTTTCGGGCAACGGGGCGATAATTACAAGACCTTTGGTATCTTTGGGAAAATTGCCGGCGGCTATTTGCAGAAGGCTGAGTTTGTCGACCCTCATGTTTTTGCCGGCCAACTGAGTGCAAACGGCATCAGCCAGTTCAGCATCATCGTCGCTGACTATGATGCTGCTGCCCGAATCAAGAACTGCAGAGCCATGCGTTTCGGCGGAAAGTTCGATTGCTTTCAAAACAGTTCGCTTGAGCGGGTTAGAATTGCTCGCTGATTTTGCCTGAGTTGAAGCTGTCTGGCTTATTGCCGGCTGTTTTGCCGATGGCATACCTGAATTGAGATACTCTATAATCTGTGCAATGGTTCTGAACTTGCCAAGATCACCCGGCTGCACGACAGGCGCATCAGGCACTTTTTCCTGAAATGCTGACAGAATTTCGACGCGTTTGATCGAGTCAATTCCGAGGTCGGCTTCCATATCCATTTCGAGACTGAGCATATCTGTCGGATAACCGGTTTTGTCGGCAATTACCTCAATAAGTATTTCGTCTCTGTTTTTAGTAGATGGTTTTTCGGCCAAAGGATGTTCTAAAGCTGGTGCTGCTGTTGCACTAATGCCTGCTGCGCCGCTTATGAATTCAATAATCTGAGCCAGAGTGCGCAGTTTGCCCAGTTGATCCGGTTGTATTACCGGTGCATCCGGCAGGCGTTCCTGCACGGCCGACATTATTTCGACACGTTTGATCGAGTCGATACCGAGGTCGGCTTCCATATCCATGTCGAGATTGAGCATTTCGGCGGGGTAACCGGTTTTTTCGCTGACAATCTCTATAAGAACCGGCTGAATATTCGCAGTCGGTTTAGATGGTGCCGCCGCATGGGTCTGGTGCGCAACAGCTGGTGCTGTGGCAGGCATTCCGGCACTCAGATGTTCTAGTATCTGCGCCAGAGTGCGCAATTTGCCAAGCTGGTCAGGTTGCACTACCGGTGCATCCGGCAGGCGTTCCTGCATGGCCGACATTATTTCGACACGTTTGATCGAGTCGATGCCAAGATCTGCTTCCATGTCCATGTCGAGATTGAGCATTTCGGCGGGGTAACCTGTTTTTTCGCTTACAATCTCTATCAGAACCGGCTGAATGTTTGCAGTCGGTCTCGCTGGTGCCGCCGCATGGGTCTGGTGCCCAGCAACAGTTGCTGTGGCAGGCATTCCGGCACTCAGATGTTCTAGTATCTGCGTAAGAGTGCGTAACTTGCCAAGCTGGTCAGGTTGCACTACCGGTGCATCCGGCAGGCGTTCCTGCATAGCCGACATTATTTCGACACGTTTGATCGAGTCGATGCCGAGATCGGCTTCCATATCCATGTCGAGATTGAGCATTTCGGCGGGGTAACCGGTTTTTTCGCTTACAATCTCTATGAGAACCGGCTGAATATTCGCAGTCGGTTTCGCTGGTGCAGCCGCATGGGTCTGGTGCGCAACAGCTGGTGCTGTGGCAGGCATTCCGGCACTCAGATGTTCAAGTATCTGCGTAAGAGTGCGCAATTTGCCCAGCTGATCGGGTTGCACTACCGGTGCATCCGGCAGGCGTTCCTGCATGGCCGACATTATTTCGACACGCTTGATCGAGTCGATGCCGAGGTCGGCTTCCATATCCATGTCGAGGTTGAGCATTTCAGATGGGTAACCGGTTTTTTCGCTTACTACATCGATCAGAACACTGCGCAATTTGTTTGTATCAGCCGCCGGTTTGTTTACTACAGCAGGTGAAAGCGTGGGAGTCGGCTTAGAAACGGGGGTTGGTGTCGGCAGCGTTATCGCAGGCGCCACGTTCTGCAAAGCCTGTGGCTGCAGAGCGGTTGCTGTCTGTTGTATCGGCTGAACTGTGGCGGGGGTAGCGGTAAACGTCTGAGTGTTGCCGCTTATAAGCGTCAGAATAGTTTTTTGCGCCTGTTCCTGCCCTTCGAGAAATCTGCGGTGCAGATCAGCAGTTTGTTGCTGCAGTTGTTGCAATGCCGAGAGTGTCTCTCGTGAAAGTCTGAGAGCTTCTGTGTTAGTTGTTGCGCTGCTCTGAGTGGCAACTCTGGGAACATGTGCGGCCACGGGTGCAGGCGCAACATTAACCTGAGTGCTGACAATGGGCTGTGTCGATGAAACTGTTGGCTGCAATGCCGGCGTTTTCGGTGGCATGGCGATTTGCGGTTTGCCTGGAACAGCAAGTTCCTGATGAAACTTGAGCAGATTATTTGACTTGTAATTGGCGCCGCAGATGGGAAAAGTCATGCGGGGTTTGCCGTCTTTAGGCTGTTGTTCGAGCCATGTTTTGCCGTCATTCCATTTCTCGATGTCGAGCTTGTGCCCAAGCGCTGAAAGTTGTGCCAGAACGCGAGCCAGATCTGTCATGCCTGACCGTTTTCCGGCAGAAGAATCTACGGCAATGATGTTGCATTCGCGACCTTCGAGAATAGCTTTAATCAGACCAGTCATTTTGCCGCCTGGCCCTGCTTCAACAAAGGTTCTAACTCCGTCGTCATACATTCTTTCGATTATTTCTACGAATCTTACCTGGTTTGCCAGCTGGAACCCGAGCAGTTTTTTGATGGCATCTGGTTCCTGTGGGTATGCTTCGGCGGTGGTATTGGCATAGACAGGGCAACGAGTTCCTTTAATTGTTTCCTGCTTCAGAAAATCATGAAATGGTTCAGCAGCGTCAGCTACAAAAGAGCTGTGAAAAGCTCCCGCGACGTTGAGTACAGTGGCTCTGATCTTGTGCTGTTTGAATATTGCCCGTGAGCGTTCTATTTCTTCTGTTTTACCAGAGAGCACCACCTGTTGCGGAGAATTGTGGTTTGCAACAACAAGATCTATTTTTTCTTCGGCGAGCAGTGCTTCAATTGCGGCTTTGTCGCCGGATACGGCAATCATGCCACCCCGGTCGCCCGTTCTATGGGCCATGAGTTGACCGCGCTTGCGTGAAAGTCTTGCCAGGGTAGCGCTATCAAAAGCTCCGGCGGCACATAGGCTTACCAGTTCGCCATACGAGTGACCGGCGAAACAGCATGTTTCCATACCAAAGGCTTCGAGGGCCCTGTAATGACCGAGAGCTATGGCACCAATGGCTGGTTGAGCGATATCTGTTGCACGCAGTCGCTCTTCGTTGAGTTTATCTTTTTCTGGATCGTATGTGGGCCTCGGAAAAACATAGTCGACCAGGTGGTTTTCGTCAGCGTCTATTTTAGATATCTCTTTGTCAGCTTCTGCCAGCACAGTGAATGCTTCAGGGCTGGCGCAGGCAATGTCACGACCCATGCCGGGATACTGGGCGCCCTGACCCGGAAAAATAACGCCAACAGGTCCGATTGTGTTGGTAAAACTGAAACATGCGCCATTTGGTAATGTAAAGGCTGTGTTTTTATCAAGCTGGGCTGAAATTTCGCTTACAAGCTTGTTCAGGTCAGTGCCGGATTCTATGACAAAAGCCAGGCGGCATTGTGCCCTATTGTTAAAGCTTTTGCGGCTTTCGGCAGCCATTTTTCGCTTTTGTTGCGGGGTTGTAAGAGTGGCAATAGAAGCGAGAGCTTTTTTAATTTCTGTGTTAGA
>SABV01000711.1 GCA_009928855.1 Erysipelotrichia bacterium
AAGGCCAGAGACTTCAATGTCTATGATGAATTCCGGGCAAATGCTCAGATTGCAAAGCGCGTTCAGGCCGCAAAGAGCGAAAACAGCACCGAATGGCTCAATAACAATCGTGAATCAGTCAAGGTCAACGTAATGTTCAAGAACGTTCAAAAGGCCATTTTGGCGCTCAGAAAAAACAAGTCTCTCAGCGACGAAACCCGCAAGGAAAAAGAACTTCTGCTGCAAAAACGATTTAACAAAAATGTTCGTGAGATTATGCAGAAAAACCTATCAAAAAACTGATAATAGATGCTATAATAAAACCAGAGTAGGCCGGAGGCTTACTAACGAAAACCAAGGAGGGTTTCAAAATGAAACTTTGCGCAAAGTTCTTGATCGTTCTCCTTCTCGTCGCGTTTGCGGCACCCTCGTTTGCTATTGAGCCAGCCGTCAGAAATGCCGGCCTGGTTCACCAGTCAGCAACCTTTGACCACATCGAAAAAGTTACCATGCTTCAGCTGGCACCGACCGCAGTGCTGACTCCAACCGATGTTGTGTCTACAAACACCGCTGCTGTCTATTTCATGCCCGACAATGTTTCATACCCTGTCGAGCTTGAAATCCAGAATGAAACAGCAACAGCAATCAATTACGACGAGTATTCGACTGCTGCCGGAACAGGCGTTAATGTGCCGGTTGCTACCGACCCGATTCTTTATGACGTGAACGGCGCTAAGTGCGTCAGTTCAAAAATTGCCAAGATGGTATTTTACCAGATGCCAAACATCAGCTTTTCTGCTGCCAGTGCGGCCACGGCAACATTCATAATCAGGTCGATCAAAGGCGAGGAATAACCCCCGCGCAAGAACAAAGGCGGCTGTAATGGCCGTCTTTTGTTTATCTCTCAAGGAGACCATCAGATGAAAAAAATTATCCTTCCTCTTGTGCTTTTCATTCTTTCTTGCGCAATCGCCTTTGCAGAGCAGCCGCACTGGCCCACCCAGAACGGCGAGCCGCTTCAGTGTAACTTCGGTTTTAAAAACGTAGCCACGCCAACTATCAACCTTGATTCTGACGACACAATCATTGTTTCAGACTATTTGCCATCAGGAACAAACGGCTTTGAACTGCGGGCTGCATCTGGTTCTTTTATAATAAATCA
>SABV01000225.1 GCA_009928855.1 Erysipelotrichia bacterium
AAAGCAAATGTAACTCTCGAAAAATTTAAATTACAAAATAATTTAACAGAAACACTTGCTTTCAAGGCACGATTCCAACTAAAATCGCAAAAGCTGAGCAAACCTCGAATCAACATGGCGCACAGCTTCAAACGCGAAAACAAGCTGAAATCGGTGCTTAAAACCTTTGGCAACACTATCACTTCGATGGTACAGAAATATGATATTGTCCAGACCACGCCAACCGATGACGGCGGAAACGTTATTTAAAAGTAGATTTTTGGAGGCCTTATGAAGCGCACTTACCTGCAGGACGAAGCAAATACCCATTACAACCTGGGTATAGCCTATTACACCAAGGGTCAATATGAGCAGGCGATTACCGAATGGGTTCAGTCGCTGGTAAAAAACCCGCAGAACAGCGAAGCCAGATTCAAACTCGGAGTAGCTTATTACCAGCTTAATCGTATTGACGAGGCCCTCAAAGAATGGGAAATAGCCGTTTCGCTTGACCCGCAAAATTACGAAGTGCTTCACAATCTTGGCATAGCCTATTACAACAAGGGTGAAGATTTAAGAGCCATCGATTACTGGGAAAAGTGTCTCGAAGTCAGGGCGCATGATCCTGAAATACATTTTAAGCTCGGGATTGCCTACTATAACCTGGGCAAAGAAGACCAGGCTATCTCCCTCTGGGAAAAAGCAGCCAATCTCAACCCCGAAGATGCCGACATCTTTTTTAGACTTGGCGTGGCATACTACAACAAGGGTCTTGATGATAAATCAGTCATAGCCTTTACCAAAGCAATTGAACTGAATCCAAAAAATTCAGAAACCCACAATAACCTTGCCATAGTCTTCTATCGCCTCGAAATGTATCAGCAGGCGATTGAAGAGTGGAAAAAAGCCCTGGCGCTCAACCCGCGTCAGCCTGAAATTTTTAATAATCTCGGCAATGCTTATAGCAAGCTGAATCAGCATCGCGAAGCCATAGAAACATGGCAGAAAATTCTCGAAATAACCCCTGACAGCTCAGAAGTATATTTTAAACTCGGTTCGGCTTACGGCAAGCTCGACGATCTGGCAAGAGCTATCACAAGCTGGGAAAAATGTATTTCGCTGAACCCCAACGACATCGAGGCCCACTTCAACCTTGGCGTAGCACAATACAACTCGGGCAATTTCCAGAAAGCGATCTCATACTGGAATTCTGTCAGAGAAAAACGCAGCGAAGACGCTGATATCTGCGAAAAAATAGGTAACGCTTATTGCGGTCTCGAAGATTTTGCAGAAGCCGCCAAATTCTGGAACCGTGCCATTTCATACGTAAGCGATGACCCGCAGCTTCATCACAAGCTTGGTATAGCTTACTCCAAGCTCAACAAAACCCAGGAAGCGATTTTCCAATGGCAGAAGGCGATTGAGCTTGACACCGATCATTTCGAAGCTCATCACAACCTCGGCATCGCATTTTATAATCTGCAAAGATTTGACGAATCGCTCACCGAATGGGAAAAAGCCAAAAATCTCAACCCGACCGACCCCGATCTGCATTTTAAACTCGGGCACGCATATCGCCAGAAACGCAAGCTTGACAACGCCATCACCTGCTGGAAAAAAACAATTGAGCTTGACCCCAACAACCCCAATACCCACTTCGTTCTCGGCAATGCTTTTGACGAAAAGGGCCTGCTCGACGAAGCGATTCTCTCATGGCGCAAAGTTATCGATCTGGCCCCCAACGATGTAGACGCTCACAACAATCTGGGTATTGCCTACTTTCAGAAGAATATGTTCGATCAAGCCATCTCTGAATGGGAAGACGCCATCAGAATCACCCCCGAGAACGGTGAACTTTACAACAAACTCGGCATCGCCTTTATCAAAATGGAACTCTTTGACAGAGCCGTTGAGTCATGGGAAAAAGCTCTCAAATACAAGCCTGAAGACTCAGACATTCTTTCTAACCTTGCCACTGCTTACCACAATCGCGAAATGTATGATAAGGCCATTGAAATCTGGAAAAGAGTCATCAAATACAATCCCCAGGATTCAGAAGCCCGCAACAAGCTTGGTATTGCCTATTACAACAAGGGCATGTATGATCAGGCCATCGAACTCTGGAAAAAGGCCATCGAGCTTAACCCGAGAGATGCCGCCGCTTACTATAACATCGGTACTGAAGAATTCGAAAAAGGCCGCATAAATGAAGCGATTGCGGCCTATATGAAAGTTCTCGAAATAGACCCCAAATTCGTGCAGGTCTACTACAACCTGGCGGTCATTTACGCGCGCAAACGCCAGTTCAGAGACGCAATTGACTCTGCCAGAAGGTTTTTGCAGGGCACACCGACAGGAGTTGAATCAGACAATCTTAAAACTCTCATCGAACAGTGCGAAAAAGAAATGGAACAGGAAGCCGAAATCTAAGCCGGCAACGCGCATTAACAAAAAAGCGGCCCATTGCAGGCCGCTTTTTTTTATCTTCAAAGTTCTGCTTATTGCATGGTTTTCCAGCTCAGGTGCAGATATTCACCACCGTCGGCAATTATTTCGCCGACAGTGTTATCACCGTTCTGCCAGATTGTTTCGCCCTCATTGCGATAAAAGCACTTGCATTCGAATATTTTACCAAGAGGCATTTTTATGACCGCCTCATATTCATCATCAGCGACTTTCTGCATTGGCAAGGCTTGTTTAATGTTCCAGTCGCCGAGTTCGGCGGCATTGCCAATAACAAAGACTTCAGCCTTTTCGGGCAGATAATCAACCTTCAGTTTAAGCGTAATCTTGCGGCTACCCCAGGCTTTTTCGTGGTAAAAACGCCTCTGCCAGTGCCTGAAAGTTTTTTCGTAAAAACCGGGCGAAGAAGCGGGCATAAAAACTGCGAAACTTCTGCCCGGCAAAAAGGTCTCCAGACGGCCATCCCGCAAAATTGCCCGGGCAGAACCAAATGCGGCATCGAGAACTTTCTTGCCGCCCTCCACGTTAAAGGGAAGCGTGGTATCGATCCGGCGAGGCTCTTCGCCGTTGTTTATGGCGATTATCGCCAGAGAATCGGGCGTTAAACGCCCATAAACACAAGCGGTTGCATCAGCATATATATGGCACTGCATACCCCGTCTAAGCGCGTCACTGCTTTTGCGCAAACAGATCAGGTCTCTGGTAAAGGTAAAAAGATCGTTGTTGCGATCGAACTGCATCGAGCGACGATTATATGGCAGCGGGTCATGAGCGCCTTCCAGACCCTGCTCATCGCCATAACAAAGAGTGGGTATGCCTCGCGATGTCATCAGATAAGCCAGTGCAAGGCGATATTTTTTTTGGTCTTTGCCACATGAGGTAATGAAGCGGTCGAGATCATGATTATCAAGAAAAGTAGCCAGCAAACCCGCATCTGGGTAGTTGCGGTCAAAATAAATTCTTGAAGCAAGCTTGCGGCAATCGCCGCCTTCAGCGAACACTTCTTTCATTGTGTAATAAAGGGGAAAATCAAAAAGGCTGGTGAAATCACCAGAACGCCAGATTTCGAGCATGGCCTGCGGGTCGCCGTTCAGATACTCGCCCAGCAGCATAAATTTTTTGCCACCCTGCCTGGCAGCACAGCTGTTGAAATCGCGCCAGAAATCAAGTGGTACATGTTTTACCGCATCGAGCCTGAAACCGTCAGGTTGCAGTTTTTCGAGCCAGTGACGGGCCACCAGGCGAAAAAATGTTTTAACTACGGGTTTTTGCGATGCAAAGTCAGGCAGACCAAAGATGCGACGATTACAGAGCTGGTCAGGGTTGTTCCAGTCGATGATGTCGAGCGGCGGGTTGAACCAGTCTGGGTTTGCGGCAGCAAAGGGCGCATCATAACCCATGTGGTTGACGACCATGTCGAGCAGAAGTTTCATGTTCATGCCGGTCAACTGTTCTCTAAGCTCGATCAACTCACGTTCTTCGCCAAACCTGCTGTCAACCGACCAGAAATCATGTACCCAGTAGCCATGATAAGGCTGATGTTTAAAAAAACGGTCAGGCCGATTGGTAAAAAATGGGCTTATCCATAACCCGGTAATCCCCAGGTCTTTTAAATAATCGAGATTTTTCAGCAGGCCGGCCAGGTCGCCGCCGTGAAACCCCTGCAGATCGTTCTGATCGACTTCGGAGTCGTTGGCCGGATTGCCGTTGGCAAAACGATCGATCATTACAAAATAAAGAATCTGATCTTTCCAGTCATCGATGCCAGAAGCCTCAACCCTGGGAATCATCAGCCCCAGAAAAAGCAAAAACAGTATTATCCTCTTTTTCATCAGACAAACCTTTCAACGGGGTTTTGACACAAATTTATTATAGCAACTTTACCGCCACGGCACATTTTTTTTCGCTAACGCAGCCATATAATTTGACCAAATACATTAACACCTCAAGCCAAAGCTGTATTCTGTCTCAACCAGGTAAAAAACTTTGTTTTAGTATTGCCAGATCGCTCTGTCGATCACGATCAAGTTTGCAAAGACCCCTAAAGCAATAGAAGGCTGCAGATATGATTTTTTTTCTTGGTGACCACCTTGATTTGCCCTGTCAATACAGTCTTTTTGGAAATATTCGATTTCTTGCTTCTGATTTTAAATCATCGTAAAATGAAGGCTGATTATTTTTTTGAGAGGCCGGTTACAAAATGAAAAATCTGTTACTGAAGCTTGTTTTTATCCTTTTCCTGCTTCCAGCGGTCATTTTTGCCCAGACAGAAACACCTTCTGAGGTTACAGAACTGACTATTCTGCACACATCTGACATTCATGCCCATCTTATGACCTTCGACAGCCCCATAGGTAAAGGCGTCGGTGGTTATGCAAGAATTAAAGCCTATAAAGAGCAGCTCGAAAAAGATGGAAAAGATGTTCTCATGCTCTCTTCAGGAGACATTTTTCAGGGAACATTTTTCTACAGATTCTTTCAGGGGATACCTGATATCCAGTTCATGAATCAGACCGGCTACGCTGCGATGACCCTCGGGAACCATGAATTCGACAATGGTCAACAAGCTCTGGCCGAAGCCATATCGCATGCACGCTTTCCGATTCTCTCTGCAAACATTGAATTTAAAAGCAATATTGCACTGAAAAACCAGATAAAACCTTACATATTCGTCAATGCCGGCAAAGAACGCAGCCCGGTCAAAATAGCCCTGATCGGCATGACCACCGAAAATCTTAAAGGCATCGTTCACGTAGCCCACGTACAGAACCTGAACGTTCAAAACGCCGGCGAAACCCTTAAAAAATATCTGCCCGAAATAAAACAGAATAACCCCGACATGATTATTCTGCTGTCTCATCTCGGCTGGACAAGAGACCTGGAACTCTTCGAACAGTTTCCTGAGCTTGATGGAATTCTGGGCGGACACACTCACATGGCCATTGATCCTCCGACAGTATATGCAGGCCCACGCGGCCACCGATTTATATCTCAACCGGGAGAATTCGGTCAGTATGTAACCAGATATGACCTGATCTTCAGGCATAATGCGGCAAACAAAATAGAAATTGCGGCAGCCGGCCTCATGCCAATGGCCCAGGATCTACCAGTAGATTTTCAGATGACTGCAGACATCACAGCCCTGTGGGGGCAGATTCAACAAAAAGTTTCTGCGGTAATCGGTCAAACAAAAGTATGGCTTAACGGCGAAAGAAATTTTGTCAGAAATTTTGAAACCAACCTTGGAAACCTTGTTGCAGACTGTTTTGCCACAATTGTTGAGTCAGACATGTCATTGATAAATGGCGGAGGGGTCAGAAGCTCTATTGCTACAGGCCCTGTAACCATAGGCGACTGTCTCAATGTTCTCCCATTCGACAACTACCTGGTGCGACTTAAACTCACCGGCGCCTCAATTAAAAAGATCTTCGCCTCAGTAGCGGAGCATCTTGGTCAGGCCGGCGGATTTGGCGGTTTTATGCAGGTTTCCAGGGGCTTAGAAGTAGACTACAACCATAAACAACCACTGATCAAATTTCATGGTCAGCCTCTTGAAGACGAGAAGGTTTACACAGTAACCACC
>SABV01000226.1 GCA_009928855.1 Erysipelotrichia bacterium
GTACAGATCGCTGATTCAGGAAAGCGCATTTTTTTTATTTTTGCTTGTTTTTTGGCTTGCTTCATCTTTTTATTTCTGATATATTAGATTTTCACTTCGGCTCTATTTTGGAGGTTTGAAAATGTCTAGAGTATGTATGGTTTGCAATCGTGGACCACAGGTTGGCTTCAAGCTGAGCCACTCTCATCATCGCACCAAAAGGCGCTGGAGCATAAACCTCCAGAGAAAACGGGTTCTTCTCAATGGTTCCCGAGTTCGCGGATATATATGCACCCGCTGTCTTGGCAGTGATAAGATAGTTGCAGCTGTCTGATTTCGTCTGTCTTCAGTTGCTCTGTCTGGCACAAAGGGTCTGATGATATCGGGCCATGTAGCCCGCCAGAGCAGCGCAGATGACGGTTTCGGGAAGTATGTGGCTGATGTTGTAGGCATAACTGGCCAACAGTGCCTGCGTGACCGTGTCTTTATCGGCCACAAAAAACACAGCACCGGCAACAACGTGAAAGTGCAAACGGACAAAGTTTGCCGCCGTTGTTGCCGTTGTTGCTTTTAGCTGATTCTGCCATTGCATCATACCTGCCAGACCAAGCGAAGCAAAAGCAAAAGGGTAATCAAGTAGAAACTGCACCGGATGCACGATATAAGGACGGTTTACCAGAGCAAGAATTCCAAGCAAGGCACCACTGATTACCCCTGTCGCCACTCCATGTCGCGCAGCCAACAGCATCAGCGGCAAGGGCCCCAGCGAAACTGAACCACCGCTCGGCATCTGAAAAATTTTGACATTAGACAATGCCAACGCGACCGCAATAAGCATCCCGCATTCTGTCAACACCTTAAGATTGCGTATTTTCAAGGCAATCGGCCGCCTCCAATCAAAATCTACCGCAACATCATACCACATAACATCGCCATCCCTGCACTAAAAGAGGGCAAACGCATTAAATTCATGGCTGGCAGCTAGAATCTCTAGTCTATGCAAGCCCAGAGTCTTTTAGAGCGCTCGCTGCGAGTACAAAGAGACACCATTTAGCAAGTAAGCAAAAGTGTGTTATTATTCTTGCAGTTTTCGGCAGAAAGGGAAATCTTATGAAACAAATTATTGGTATTTCTGCGCTGCTGCTTGCCGTGGCAATAACTGTCGGCGGCTGCTTCGGTTCAGGTCTGAGTCGCAATGAATACACCATTGCGACAGGCTCAAAGGCTGGCGTTTATTACCCGATTGGTGAAACGTTGGCCATGATTTTAAAAAAAGTGTTTCCTGAAATCAAGCTGAATATTCTCGAAACCGGAGGAAGTGTTGAAAATCTGCAACTGCTCAAAGAAGGCAAAGTCGACATGGCCCTGGTGCAAAACGACATTGCGTTCTACGCTACCGAAGGCGAAGCAATGTTTGAAGGGCAGAAAATTTCGAATATAAGCGGCATTGCAACACTGTTTCCAGAGGTTGTACAAATAATTGTGCGCAAAGAAACCGGCATCAATACACTTAACGACATGGAAAACCACAAGATAGCCGTTGGCACCAAAGACAGCGGCACTTTTTATAACGCTCAACAGATTCTATCACTGGCAGGAGTCTGGGAAAAAATAGACCAGCAGTTCATCAACGCTGGCGATGCAATGAAATCTCTTCAGGAAGGCAAAATTGACGGTTTTATTTTTACCAGCGGCCTGCCCAATCCATCAATTGTTGAGCTTGCTAAAAAAGTCGAAATCACTATAGTGCCAATTGCGCCAGAAATGGTTCAGAAGCTCGTCAGCACTTATTCGTTTTATTACCCGTCGTCCATAGAACCGAACCAGTATCCGGGCCAGACAGAAGAAGTTTCGGCAATCGAAATCAACGCAATCATTCTATCTGGCCCTTCTCTGAGCGAAAACGACCAGTATCTGCTTACCAAAAACCTCTTTGGGCAACCGAATGAACTCGGCCAGAGTCACCCCCGCCTCAGCAAAATGACCAAAAACAGTCTGCGTCGCCAGATGCCTGTGCAACTCGGAAAAGGTGCATACAAAGCTCATTCTGAAACCCCCTGACAAAATCTAAAATATCGACAGGATTTTGCCGATATTAGATCTGTTCGGAAATTAGAGATTTGCAAGGAGCGCAGAATGAATTCTGAAAAAGGCACCAGGCTTAAAGTCGGCGTAATTTTTGGCGGCAGATCTGGCGAGCATGAAGTTTCACTGGTATCGGCCAATTCAATCATTAAAGCCCTGAACCCGGAAAAATATGAAATTATCCCTGTTGGCATAACACGCCAGGGTTCGTGGATGGTTGGCGTAAAACCCGAAAAAATGCTGGAATACAGTAAAACCAGAAGTAACAGCTGCCTGGCGTTCGCCGGAGCGGCAAGCGGTAAGGCCAGCCTTAACTGCGATCCTGCCAATAAAGGATTAATGCTTCTCGACAAACAATGCAGCGGCGAGCATGTCAAGCTCGATGTTCTGTTTCCGATCATTCACGGAACCTATGGAGAAGACGGCACTTTGCAGGGAATGCTCGAACTGGCAGATATGCCCTATGTTGGCTGTGGCGTTCTCGCTTCTGCCGCAGGCATGGACAAGACTTTTTCCAAGCGCCTCTTTAATGATGCAGGCATTAACATAGCCCCTTATAAAGAAGTGTTGCGCAGTTCATGGCGTGCAAATCCCGAAAAAATAATTTGTGAAGTCGAAAGCACTATCGGCTACCCCTGTTTTATAAAGCCCGTAAATTCTGGCTCTTCGGTTGGCATCAGCAAAGCCAAAAACCGTGATTCTTTCGAAACCGCCATGAATGAAGCAGCCCGTTATGACCGCAAAATTCTCATTGAAGCTCACATAGATGGCCGCGAGATTGAAGTTTCTGTATTGGGCAATGACGATCCGATCGCATCAATACCTGGCGAAATTGTGCCCTGCAATGAATTTTACGATTACTCAGCCAAATATATCGATGACCGCTCAGAACTAAAAATTCCCGCCGATCTTACCCCTGAGCTCACAGAAGAAATAAGAAAAACAGCTATAAAAGCTTATAAAGCGCTCGATTGCGCAGGCATGGCACGAGTTGATTTTTTTCTCGAACGCAAAACCAACCGCATTATCATCAACGAAATCAATACCATTCCAGGGTTTACAAATGTAAGCATGTATCCCAAGCTCTGGGAAGCAACAGGCATAACCTACCCCCAACTGGTAGACAAGCTGGTAGAGCTTGCCATTGAAAGATACCGCGACAAGCAGGAATCTCTGGCCGCAGTAGCCTGAAAAATAAAAAAGAGCCGCCCGACACTTTTGCTGTCGGGCGGCTCTTTTTTATGCCGGACTTTAGGCTCAGGGGCGATCTGTAACGATAAGTCCCTTGAGCTTGCGGCCATCGCTCCAGTACCCCATGAAGCGCAGTTCTGGGGCTTTTTTAAAAGCCTCAAGATCTGTATCGAGAGTAAAAACGGCGTGAGTAAGGGCATCAAATAGCCTGAAAGATCCAAACCAGTCAAATGAGTCTATCGAGCAAGTCCGCAAAGTATGAGCATGAAACTGCTCACGAAAAAGTTTTACATAGTCATGGCGATTCTGCACAATAAATCTTTCGAATTGAGGCTCTTCAGGAGTTAAAGGTGCCAGTTCGTCGGCAACAAGAGGCGGCTGGCCATAAAAATCTGAAAGAGCTGTTATAAAAGCCTTGTTATCGGTAGAAACCCTGTCAGCAGCATAAAATATGGTGCGGGCATCCTGAGCGTTATATTCATCAACCTGATCTCCGCTGAGAATAACCATTCTGGTGCGACGACTGATGCCGCTTAAATCTAGAAGTTTTAACGAGCGCTGATGCGGCATCACCAGCATAACAGCCAGAGGGGTCGGCAAGCCAAAATAATCGGCGGTGGCGGCCAAATTTGCAGCCAGTATTGCACCGGCACCATGACCTAATACAGCAACTTTTGATCTATCAACTTCTGTGCCTTTGCGTGCAAAAGCCTGCTGAAGATAATCTTTTGCGGTTCTGACAACATTAGCATGCCAATATTCTGCAAGCTGCCCAGTACCTTGATAATGAGGAAAAAGTACAACCCAGCCGCTGCGGCACAAATGCCTTATCTGAGCCGCATAATAACCAGGTTCAGTGGTCATCCAGTCATGAAGCAAAACAATCAGACCAGCCTTTGCGGCAACCGGCCCGGCAGGTTCGAAAACCTGATAACGCTCGTGCGAAACACCGTGCTCCCAGGTTGTAAAACTCTCATGCCGGTAGAGCCTTCCGCCGGGACCTAGCAAACTCTGTACCGGACCAGCAGGCAATTCTCGCGCGAATGACGGCGTCAGAAAAAGAATAAAAATCAGCGTCAGAAAAATTCCTGAACCTTTATTCAGCATGCTTACTTAAGATATTTTTTTTCAATATGCTGACGCAGAAATTCAAAACCCATTTTTTCAAACCCGGCGAGCACGATAAAAAGAATCACGCCGGCAAGGCTACCTGCCTTGATTTCAGCCCTTTTGACCTCTGCGACATTTTTATCATGTGGCATGGTAAAATTTTCGACAAATACAGCAGCCGCAGCCAGGCCAACAAGCCACGAAACGAGCTTTTCTGTATTAACAAAAAAGTTCCAAAAAAAACATTCTGTTCTTTTCTCGCCTTTGAGCAGGGGTCTGACAGAAAGATAAACAGGCAAAAGCAAAGGCCCCAGCAGCAGAATAACCAATACCCAGAACAAATCAAGTTCTTTGCGCTGGCGGCTGTCAAAGGCAACCCATAAAGTAGCAAGGGCTCTAACCCATCTTGGCCACATATATTTCATTCCTCCAGTAATTCTGGTCTATGTAATTACAAGCTTCAGAATAGCACATTTAGTTTTTTTTTAAAACTCAGTTTCCGTACACGGTTTTTATGAGTATAATCGTACGGTAACATATTATTTTTATGAGGTGAAAGCTATGAAACGCTCTGGTGTATATGTTGGTTTATTTCTGGCAATTATGCTTTCTAATCCTTCATTTCAGCCAATCATGGCTTCAGACGCCACAACTGCGGATAACCCGTTTGCCGTAGACAGTAGCACCAAGGCCGCAGTAAATGACACTGTAGAAAAGAAAGACGAAACCAAAGTCGCAGCAGAAGAACCCAAAGCTGCTGCGCCACAAACAAAGACGGAAACAGCAAAACATACCGTAAAAGCAGGCGACAATCTGTGGCGCATTGCCCAGGATCTGCTCGGCGATGGAAACCGCTACCGCGAACTCATAGAGGCCAATAAAGATAAATATCCATCCCTGGTCAAAAATCCAGACCTCATTCATGCCGGGTGGGTACTCGAAATGCCGGTCGAAAAAGAAGCAGCTTCTCAGGCAGGTTCTGATGCCAAAGAAGAAGAAAAACCAGTCGCAACAACCCCTGCTGTAGAAGTCAAAGTCGAAGATAAATCTGCGACTTCTGCGGCATCCGTGGCTAAAATACCAGAACTATCGGTTCAAGAGCGCGTCACAAAACTTCAAAACGCCATTGATGCAGCTAACCGCGCTCTTCTTGCCCAGAAAAAGCGCATTGCCGACCTCAACGAAAGTACTGTCAGGTTTCTTATCGATAACAAGTTCATGACCGAAGAAGAGTGGATGGCCATGAATCCGCCAAGCGGGTGCGTTTATCGCCTCAACAAGGTTGGCAAACTTGAAGTTGTCAACAGCAATAATATACCTCTCTCTAATGAAGATATCGCCAAACTTGACAAAGCAGGAAAAGCCGACACAAAAGACGCAAAAGCGGCAGAAGTCAAAAAACCTGTCGTAGGGGCAAACACAACCAAGGAAGACGCTGAGGCAGCAATGGCGAAAGCAGATGCCAAAGCAAAACAAGAAGCCTATGACCGCCAGGCCGCAAAAGCAAAAGCAGATAAAGCGGCCGCAGAAGCCAAAAAGATTGCTGATGCCAAAACCGCTGCCGACAAAGCTGCAGATGCTAAAAAATTAGCTGATGAAAAAGCAGCAGAAGCTAAAAAAATCGCTGACGCCAAAGCGGCTGCTGATAAGGCTGCTG
>SABV01000712.1 GCA_009928855.1 Erysipelotrichia bacterium
AGTTTTTGTCGGGTTCTGCAGATTTATAGTCGCAGTTTCGACTGTGAAGTTCGCCGGGTTTGCTTCGTTGTTGGTGCCATTGTTGAGGTTGTAAGTGATTGTATAAGAATTTGCGGCCCACTGGGCATAGAGATCAACATCGCTGTTTTCGACGGTAAAAACATCGTTAGCGGCGTAAGCGTCGCCACTGCCATTAGCGATGGTGTTCCAGCCGGTGAAGGCGTAGCCGGTTTTAATCAGCTCGCCGACGCCTAAAATAGTAAAGGTTTCTTCTGATTCGTAAGAGTTTTCGTCGGTCGGAACATCACCGTTGGCGCCGTTGGCGTGATAGGTGACCCTGTAAGCAGGCGTTGGGCCGTTAATAGTCACTGCGATGCTTTCTGAATTAGGAGAGGTGTTGTTAGCCGCATCGGTTTGTCTGACTATAATGACCAGGTTTATGCTCTGCCCAACTCCCGGAAGGTTGATATTTACCTGTGATGTATACGTCTGCCATGTTTGACCGTTGTCGAGAGAATACTCAGCGGTAGCTCCTGCTTCAATGCCGCTGAGAGTAAAAGTTTGAGCTGAATTATAGGTTCCGGCCGTCAGACCGACAATAATGGGCACATCAGGAATCTCAAAGTCGATGGGCAACATGTCGATTGGTCTCTGCAGACCAGCATTTACGGCAATGACAACGCTGCGAATCGTTTCGAGCCCTTCAGGATCTGTAGCCTTGAACGAAAAAGTGGCGATGCCGGTTTTGGCCGGAGCAACCCAGGTTGCCGTGAGATTGTTTAAAGCAATATTCAGATCTGGCGCGCCATTTGGTTTGATCCAGTTAAAAACAAGCTGTTTACCTTCTGGGTCAGAGGCGGTTGCAGTGAAAGTTACGGTCTCGCCGGATTCAATACGAAGCTTGTCGGCCTGCAGAATTGCATCAGGGGGAAGATCTCTGTCGTTATTAAGGTCGCTGAAACTCGGAATCGTTGTTTCGATGAAAGGCGGGTTGTCGTTGAGCTCAAAGTCAAAAATGATCGGAGGAAGCTTGAAGTCTATATTCTGGTAGCCGCCTGAAATGATTTTAAATTCTGCCGTAGCTCCCGGAGGCATAAGAGGGCTTTCGAACATGCCGTTCTCGTCGGTGATTAT
>SABV01000713.1 GCA_009928855.1 Erysipelotrichia bacterium
ACTTTCGGCCAGAAGTAGAATTGCTTTTTCTAATTCAGCTATCCTGGCGGCGCTTTTTTCGTTGTCATTCTCGCAGATCGGCGCGGGTGATTCGACCGGCAGCGCGTGAACGCTTTTAACCTCATTCGCTGCAACAGATGGCGATGAGCCAGACGATACAGCTTTTGCCATTGCCAGCAGCAAATTTTCTGACCCGGCAGGCAAGTATGATACTCGACCCTCTTTTTTAACTTCGAGGTCGAGAAGCGTTGACCAGTATCGGGCTTGTTCGCGGGTTATTCCTGCCAGCTTTGCGGCTTCTGTTACGGGTATTCTATTCATGCGCTTTTACCTCTTGCTTACTTTCTGACCGGCAGCAAATAATTACCGCTTGCCTCTGGTATCGACATGGCCGCCAATTTTTTAAACTAAGGCCATGTTTTGAGATCAGAAAATTTTACCGGCAGGGCAGAAAGTTCATATTGCACCGCAAAAAGTCAGAAAATTTTACCGCCTTTTTACCGCTTGCCCTGAAAAGCTGCATTATCATTGAACTCTTTAAAATTTGTTAAAATATAAAAAGATTGCTTGTATTATTTATAAACTTGTATTATTATTAATTTGTAAGAACAAAAAAAACGAGGTGCCAAAAATGAAAGGTTGCAGAGCATTGAACGAAATCGAAGTTAAACAGATTGTCGAAAACATGACCGATGCAAAGGGTAAATTGCTTGCCCTGACCGGCTTATATTTCGGAACTCGAATTTCTGAAGCTCTGGCGCTCAATTTTGATGATGTTAAAGGCAATATGTTATCACTGAAAAGCGCAAAAGGCAGCGATAACCAAACTTACCCCATAACAGAAGCATACAAGCAAGCTCTGGAAGCCGTAAAAGCTCAGTATCAGGGCAAGGGCTGGACTATTAACGGCGATACCGCGTTATTCCTGAACCAGTCTGGCGTGAGAATGACAGCTCAAGCGGCAAGTTATATCGTGAAAACTTCTGCAAAAAAATCAGGTCTTGAGGGTAAGATAAATAATCATAGTTTCAGAAAATCCTTTGTAACACGGATTTATTCTTTGACTGGTTGCGACATAGCGCAAACTAAGCAATACAGCAGACACAAGAGCCTTGCAAATCTTGATTA
>SABV01000714.1 GCA_009928855.1 Erysipelotrichia bacterium
TGACCAATAGCCTGGTCAGGGGCCGGACCATCGAGGTGAAGCCCCAGACCGTTGACCGCTACGGCAGAACCGTGGCCCTGGTCTATGTGGACGGCCAGAACCTGAACGAGCTGCTAATCCAGAACGGCTTTGCGTGGGTGTATCAGAAATACTGCAAGGACAGCTTTTGCTCCGACTGGAGCAAGCTGGAAGAACAGGCGAGGAACCAGAAGAAAGGCATGTGGCAGGACCCCCATATCGTCCCACCCTGGGAGTGGCGCCACAGCGGCCAGACCGCCGCGCCGCTGTTCGCCTCATCTGACGGGAAACGATCAGGGGAACCTTCGACCGGCGCGGTCTTTCATGGCAACGTCAGCAGCATGAAGTTTCATGCGCCAGGCTGCAAGGCATACAACTGCAAGAACTGCACGGCGTCCTTCCCCTCCAGGGAAGCGGCCCTGGCTGCCGGCTACACGCCCTGCAAACTCTGCAATCCGTAAGGCACGAATTCGTGCTTTCGTTCTTTATGCCGCCGGCCTGACCTTGAACGGCGCCGGCTTTTCTGGGGCGGGAGTGATGCGCAATCCAATAAAGAGAGGTTTTTTAAAAAGGTACATCATCATTTGAAGAAGGCTGTATTTTCAAGTGATATTCGATATATTTCTTTTTAAGCGATACAAACCAGGGTAGAAAACCTTCAGAAAACTTGTCCCAATCTTCAATGACTTGCCCTTCTTTAAATCCGGACAAAGGAAAACCGTTTTTCAATGTATAAACGGCGTTGCAAGCTATTTTATCTGCCTCACCCCAATAGATTTCATTAGGTGAGAAAAAACCCAACCAGACCTGCAAGAGAGGGCCTTGTGGTGTTTCATATTGAAAAACAGTTGTTTTTTTCTCTGCCAAAGGAAAAAGGCCTTCAATTAAAAATTCCTTTGGTTCTTCTCCATCGTCTAGACTCTCATTTTCGAAAAGATATTTATACGCAAAACTGGTCGGTTCCCCTTCTTCAAAGAAAACGCCTTCTTTTGGCATAAAATACAAATCGACAAAAACCGAATCTTCTTTGCATGTACCGCAATTATAAAAAAGGCGGGCCGCATAAACCGAAAAACCTTCTTCTTCGATTGTCTGGAAAGCTTCGCCG
>SABV01000715.1 GCA_009928855.1 Erysipelotrichia bacterium
TGGTTGGCACCCTTATATGATAAAATCAAAAATCAATTTAAAAGCTGATCGTTGGTGAAAAAATATTTTATTTTTTTGGCTATTTTTCTTCTGGTTTGCTTGTCTTTGATTTTCTTTGCGAAGAGCTTTTACCCAGCTGTTGACGGGGCGGGTCGGTTTAAGGTCGAATTAGACCTCGAGCAGCTTGACGAGCACGGGCTGCGCGGGGCTTTAGATGGCAAGGTTTCGGTTTCATACGAATTCTGTATTCCGAATACCGTTGAATGTAAGGCTCGGGTGAAGGCAATCGATGAGACGGTCCAATTTATGCCCGGTTCTCGCGGAAGAATCGGTGCCGGTACCGATCAATGCCTCTGTGTCGGTTCTACGCATCAAAAAAACTACCGGGCAGTTCTTTATTCTTTGGCTGAGCTTTCGTGTGTCGGACGCATTATCGTTTGCGACTTTGAATAAAGACTTCTGACCCTGTTTTATTTCAGTCGATAATGGCCGGTTATCGGAAAGGTGAACAGGCAGTCTTCTTCCTGGGCGCCGCTTCCAATGTTGTGTATTACCAGAGGGACGCCCCAAAAAGAAGTTTTATCGCTCACAATCATTACGTGCGGGCGATTTCCGGGCAACATGCAGGTGACTATATCGCCGGGTTTGTAGTCGTTGTCGGATAGGGGTAAAGAGACGGCATATTGTTGGTTTCTTTTAAAAAAAGTTTGCAGATTTGCTACGCGACGATGGTCTATGTTTTTGTCAGGTTTACGCAGACCCCATATTTGGGGATAAGCCGAGAAACTGGTCTTAATGTCATTGTGAATAAGCTTTTGCAGATCGATGTTTCTTGCGTCACGCAGCGCCCTTATTATTACATCTGTGCATACGCCGCGTTCGAGTGACACATCTCCGCCGGGGTAAGTAAGTTTGATATATGCCGGGTCGTAGATAATGGTAACGCCAACCTGTTTTCGAGCGGCGTTTACGAGTTTCAGGCTGTTGTCGATTTGTTGGGCATAAATCGTGGTGGTGAGCAGAATTGTTGCCAAAAGTGCAATGCCGAGGTTCCTTTTTATTGATTGACTGCTTCTAGGCAGGATATGGCTGAATTTCATGGGGTTATTTTAGCATTTTTTTG
>SABV01000227.1 GCA_009928855.1 Erysipelotrichia bacterium
GCTGAAATAATTGAGTCCAGAGTGCATTCTAGTGCGGTTATAGAATACCTCAATAAACTCAAAGATGTAAAGACTACCTTCATATATTGATTTGAAAGGCTTGCCGAAAGTTCCTTCAACTTTCAGCGTATGGAAGAAGCTTTCTGCAGCAGCATTGTCATAACAACAGCCAGTTCTACCCATGCTCTGTCGCATCCCATAATGCCGTAGAGTTTTAACGACCTCTTTACTGCAATACTGGCTGCCCCTATCTGAGTGAAAAATACAGTTCTTCAAGTTACTTCGTTTTCATGCTGCCATTCTGATTGCTTTTACAACCAGGGCAGCCTTCATACGCCTGCTGAATGACCAGCCGACAACCATTTTTGAAAATAGATCGAGAACTATACACAGATAAAGCCAACCCTCACGAGTTCGCACATAAGTTATATCGCTGACGTATTTTTGATTGGGCTGATCCGCAGTAAAGTTCCGATTTATCAAGTCCCCTGCAACCGGCTTCTTGTGATGTGAATCGGTTGTGACTTTGAACTTCCGCCGGGCCCGTGCTTTCAGACACATCTCATCCATCAGCCTTGCAACACGATGTTTGCAAACCTTAACCCCTTTTTTTATAAGACCTTGCGTGACACGGCGGTAGCCATAACGCTTTTTATTGTCATCAAACTCTTTCAGAATAAGGGCTTTCAAGACTTCATCTTCCATTTCAATACGTGTGGGCTGTCGCCTTTTCCAACGCCAGTAGCTTTGCCGAGTCACGCCGAGATACTTGGCCATCTTCGACACCGAATAGACTTCTTCAAGTTCCTGAATAATCATGTATCGAACTACTCGTCTTTGGAGAAGATGGCCATTGCTTTTTTTAATATGTCGCGCTCCATCTTCACCGTCTCCAATTCTTTCTTCAGCTTACGAAGCTCATCTTGTTCGCCGCTGACAGGCTTTTTGCCAAGAAATGCAGCTTCTCCGAACTCCTCATATTCCTTCTTCCATTGCACCAGAACCCAGTAATTAATGCCCAGATCCTCGGCGATAGCTTTCATGGTGCGCTCGCCTTTGCTGGTAAGAACCAGCTTCACGCTGTTAAGTTTAAATTCACCATCATACCGATTCCGTTTTTTCTTCATAGCAATCTCCTGATTTTATATTCTCTCAGAAAATTGGCTTATTTTCATGTAACGTTTCAACGGGTCAGATCAACCCACATCATTGGCAAAAAGAAAATAAGATTGCATAATCGGGCAAAGAGAGGGACTTTTCCCACCCTGTTATTGATTTTTGGGGATACATTGTGTATGTGTTATATGGAAGACAACACAAAATGAGACTGCTGCTAAGCAATTTCGTGAGGTTAATATGCCAAAGCCAAAAGTTTTTGTCACCAGAGAAATCCCGCAAACCGGTCTGCAAATACTTAAGCAGAATTTTGAAGTTGAAGTCTGGCCTGATTACGCGCCACCTGCCAGACCAGCATTGATTGAAAAACTTAAAACCGTTGATGCTGTCGTATCGCTGCTTTCAGACAAAATAGACGCGGAAGTTCTCTCTGCCGCGCCATTTCTTAAAATAATTTCACAACTGGCAGTGGGTTTCGACAATATCGACGTCAAAGCTGCAACAGAACGCGGCATATACGTTACCAACACCCCTGAGGTGCTGACAGAGGCATCGGCAGACTTCGCTTTTGCAATGCTTATGGCAGTAGCCAGACGGATTGTCAAGGCAGATAAGTATGTGCGTACAGGGCAATGGAAAGTTGCCTGGCACCCATCGATGATGCTGGGGCACGATATTTTTGGCGCCGTCATTGGAATCATTGGAGCAGGACGTATCGGACAGGCAGTAGCAAGACGCGCACGGGGTTTTAACATGAAGGTTCTCTATTTCAGTGGCTCACCCAAACCTGAATTTGAACGCGAATGCGATGCTACCCGCGTCGATCTGGAAACTCTTCTCAAAACCTCTGACTTTGTAAGTCTGCACGTGCCCCTGACAGATCAGACCCGCATGCTGATCAACGCTGAGCGACTTGCCCTGATGAAATCAACAGCCTACCTTATAAATAATTCCCGTGGCCCGGTTGTCGACGAAAACGCCCTGTACGAAGCCCTGAAAAACTCTCGCATTGCCGGAGCGGCCATGGACGTATTTGCCAGCGAGCCAACCTCGCCCACCAATCCAATACTGGAACTCGACAACGTTGTTGTCGCACCGCATATTTCGAGTGCAAGTTATGCGACACGCGAAAAAATGTCAGAGATGGTTGCCGAAAATATTATAGATTTTTTCTCAGGCAAAGAACCTTCTGATCTGGTTAATCATGGGGTAATGACAATTAACCCCATAAAACACACTTAAACAAAACAGCTAAAAACGCAAAACCGAATCATTTTTCTGAATCGTTTTTCCAGAGAGCAGCCCACATGGCAGTCATCTGTGAATCTCGTCTTATTTTGTCGCTCAAGTCATTGTAGACGGATATCGCTTCGGCAATTTCACCCGATGCACGACAATCTATTTCATCGCCGGGCCTGCCCAGACGCAATTGTCGTAAACCATTAACAAGTGCACTTAGAGGCGAAATCAAAATCCATGCTGCCAAAATTCCAAAAAAAGAAGCCAGAAAACCAACCCCAACAGTAAAAGACAATGTTCCGCTGCGAAGTCGATCCAGAATAGCTCTTACTGCGCTTTCCGGCAAACCGATACATATTCCGAGTCCTGGCTTTTCCATGTGCAAAACCACCTGAATATAACCGGCATCATGAATCAATGAATCTTCAAAAACGTGCCAGTCTTTACCAGGAGAAAAATTTTGCGGCAACTCGCCGGCATTTATAAGCATTTTGCCATCCTGGCTCAGTAATGCAATGTAGCCGTGAGGATGAGGCTTTAATTCCTGCATCATTTTGAGCAACTTATTGGTTCGATCTAGAACTATTCCACAGCTGAGCAAGCCTGCGACCTCATGCCCACGCATAACCGGCACGATAAATGAATTCATAAGCCGATCGTGAGTAGATTTAAAAAAAGCTGAAAAAACAGGAGTTTTTGTTTCAAGAGCCCTTAGCAGATCAAGATAAACCATCTTCGTTTTTTCCTGATCGCGATAATTATTAAAATTTTCACCATGATATCTGGTAAGATCACGACCATCAGCATAAGCCGCTGCTTTAAGTGGCCCGGCAGCATCGAAGTAGTAGATGTTATTAAATAAACCTGAAGACTCTACAGCAACCTGAAGAAATTTTTGAATATCACCGGGCTGCCCCGATAAGAAAATATCATGACCGCTGATACGCAAAATAGCTTCAGCCGCATCGTCAGTCTTGTCATTAAGGGTAGAACCGATAGTTGTCGCAATGTCTTTCATCGACTTGTTGAATTGGGCAACTATTATCCTGCGACTTTCGAGATAATTAAGGGTACCGGCACCTACTACTGAAAAAATACTGATCAGCACGAACAATACTGTGATTTGAAAGTATAGACTGAATGAAAATTTCATAGACCTGATTAGACTCCTGAGTCTGCTGCAATAATTTGCTGGCTGGTGCGAATAAATCATTATACAGAGTCAACAGCAAAAACCTAACCCCCTCCCCCAAAAAATAAAAAAAATATCGCCCGTCTTCTAGCCAGAAGATGGGCGATAAAAATTAACTATATGTTATCTAAACCCTGAACGAAGCGACCTCTATTATGTCCTCCGGAAGAGTTCCATTAACAGCTTTCTGATAAATTTTTAACCCGCCATCATTTAATTTTTCGACTTCGACGAACCCGGGCAAGGCGCGCCCTTCTGTCATATCGGGCACGCTCGGGCAAAAATATCCTGAATTTGCGAATACGTGCGTCTTTGAATTACCAAACAGTTTCATCGACGCCCAGTGGGTGTGCCCCATTACCACAATTTTTGCGTGCGGATTATTGACGAAGTGCATACGTGCGAAATGCCCCAACCCATCATAAGCCACTTCTGCCTCGCAAAGAGCTTCGTAAAAGTTTTCTTCGGTTATGAGATCTGGGTAAAAACGGGCAACACCTTCGGTCTTAACTTCATCCAAACCCTTACCCTCGATTCGAAATTCGAGTGAGTTATTTCGATTGTATTGCAACATCAAATCGAGAACTATCTTTGCCGGATTAAGCTGCTCACCGCGCTTCATCTGAAGCAACAATTGCGCCACGAGATCAGACAACTTGATTCCCATGGTTTCAAAATCCGGGCTACCACAACCGGCCACGCAGGAGGCATCCATGCGGTGGGTGCTGGCCATTTTCTTTTGCAAAAAGTGACTATAAATACGCATCACAAAGTAACCAAGCGGTAGAGGAGCCATGGGATTGCTAGCAGAAATAACCGGCTTGTTAAACAGGTCGTGCTGGTTACCATGCTCTGCCCACACGCCCTCGCTCATATAATAGGTGTTTGCAATTGCAGACTTCTCGGTGTCAGAACCGTGCCCGGGCAGAATTTTTTGAAAGGTTTTCGAACCCAGTTCGCGATTCAGATCTCGCAACTCGACTTCCATGTCGTGGTCGCCGTTAATATAGCGAACTTTGACCTTGTCCAGCAGAGTTATGAAGTCGCCATCGCTCTGGCGCTCAAAGACACCCGGATTTTGCTTCAAGATGACTTCTACAGAAGGCGGCGAGCAAAATGGGTGATAGTTCCAAAGGTCAAACCAGTCGCCAAGTATGACCAGTTCGTCAATACTCTTTTCAGAATCTTGAAGGTAGCGCAAAAAGTTCTTTAAAAGAGGCTCATGAACGGTCTTCTGATACCAGTTGGTCTCAGAACCTGAGCCAATATGCAGATCACTGACAAAAACGGTACGCTTTGCCATAAAGTGCCTCTCCTTTGGCAGCAAAAATAGAAACAGACAATATTTTATACTGCTTCAAACTAATCTATAGTATAATTGCCACTGAAAACCCTCTACTATTAATATACCTCCTAAACATAATTTTTCATAAGTTTTTCATTCTTTTTATAAACTCAGATTCGGAGATACAGGTCATGTTCCAGGAAAACCTTCTATACGCATTTATGCTGACACTCCTGGCTGGCCTGGCAACAGGCATCGGCAGCCTGCTTGCTTTTTTTTCCAAGCGTACAGACAAAAAATTTCTCGCGGTTGCCCTGGGTTTTTCGGCAGGCGTGATGATTTACGTCTCAATGATCGAAATTTTTGTAAAAGCCAAAGAATCTCTCGTGGGGGCTCTCGGCGAAACCAGAGGTTACTGGTACACAACCCTGGCTTTCTTTTGCGGCATGTTTCTGACAACCATCATCGATAAATTTGTTCCGGATTTTGAGAACCCTCACGAAGCGAGAGAAGTTGCCGAGCTTGAAAAATGCCCTGAAAAAAGTCCGGCTG
This sequence comes from Erysipelotrichia bacterium, assembly GCA_009928855.1. Lineage (GTDB taxonomy): Bacteria > Muiribacteriota > Ozemobacteria > Ozemobacterales > Ozemobacteraceae > Rifleibacterium. The sequence goes on from SABV01000227.1 coordinate 5,385, forward strand.
CCCACCAGGCCGGGGCTGCCGCTCTCCACAAAATGGGAGTCTTTTCTGCGCTTGCTATCGGCATACATAATTTTCCAGAAGGCCTGGCTACTTTTACCGCTGCTCTTAAAGATCCATCTCTCGGCGTAAGTATTGCCGTGGCAATTGCCATACACAATATTCCTGAAGGAATCGCAGTATCAGTGCCGATTTATTACTCTACCGGAAGCAGGCGCAAGGCCTTTATGTATTCGTTTTTATCCGGCATGTCAGAACCAATCGGTGCCATGTTTGGCTATTTTGTGCTTATGCCCTTTTTTAACGACACCATGTTTGGGCTTTTATTTGCTGGCGTTGCCGGCATCATGGTTTTTATCTCGCTCGACCAGCTTCTGCCTGCAGCCGAAAAATATGGCGAACACCATCTCTGCACATACGGTGTAGTATCTGGCATGATAACCATGGCGATCAGTCTTTTAATGTTCAGCTAACGACCGCCTTTGAGAAGACGATCTGCAAGAATTGAAACCATGGGTATCACCACGGCCGACAGAAGCCCAATTACTTTACTCATATCAAATGGC
>SABV01000228.1 GCA_009928855.1 Erysipelotrichia bacterium
GCGTCAGAACCGCCTTGTCTACAAGCTAATTCAGGATAAGACCATATTGCGAGCATTTCTTCTATCGGAGTAACCAGCCCAACAGTGTGATCGGTCATGATCCAGCCAGAGCTGATACCGCCAACCAGCTTATTATCTATATAAACAGGACTGCCACTCATTCCGGCAGCGATACCGCCGGCTCGACGAATGACGTCGCCACTAACCTTCACCAGAATTGACTTTCCGTTGATGAGAAGATTTTCATTAACCTTGTTATTGGATAATACGCCCAGAACCTCAACTTCAAACGTCTCAATCTTGTGACCATGCACAACAGTCTTGCCAAAACCCTTCATGCCAACCTTGATGTCTTTGAGAGGAAAAATATCGACATCCTCGGAAGCAGCTAAACAAGCCTTTCCGCTAAGAAAAGCCATGAAAAATAAAAGCAGACAGACGAACCAGTGCCTGACGTTTTTCAATGAAAATCTCATTTTTTTAAAACCAGAACCCTTTTAAAAGCCGATTTCCAAAACCTGACATTTGTCTTTACCCCAGAATTTTAAGCATGCCACAAACAGCCAAATTATGCCTGGTCAGAAATCTATCGGCATAATACAACCGAACGTATAGCCAGGGAATAAAAATTTATCAGACTACGATTTGCGGGCATTGAATTAGCAATTTAATGATCGCAGAAAAATTGATAAAGATGCTTGAAAACTGCCAGATAATAAATATTCAGCGGTTGGTGATAAGAATGCCGTTGGAAATTCGGCGTTCGCTGCCATCTGATGGGGTGTTTACTGTGCGGCCTTTAACAATCATAGATGATGAGCCGCCGCCATCAAGATTGATTGCGTGGCGCGCACCGAGCGTTCTCAGGTATGCCGCCAGTTCTTTGAGTTTCATACCCGCATTTCGTTTTGAACGACCATCGACAACCAGAAGCAGAAGATCACCATCAAAAGTAAGAGCCACCGCCGTTCTTGGATGACGACCATGAACTATAGAACTGTCGAATTTTTCTTCTTTGCCGTTAATGCTTGCTTTGCCATCTTCTACAAGTCGTGGACCACCGCAAACGGCGTGTCTGATGGTGTTCCATGGCTGATCAATCGAATAATCCAGTTCAACCGAATCGCCGAGCTTCAACGAAGAGATTTCAGATGCCAGACTGCCACCGGCAGACACAACGACCCCATCAGGCGGAATCAAAGCATCTTTTTCGTGGATACCAACGATTTTTCCCTTTACCAGCACCAGCTCCACACCATTTTCGTGAGTCAGTGTGCTTCGCGCATACTCAGGCGTAAACACGACAAGCTGGTCACCACGCCGCGGCTGATTAACCGCGTCAATTTTTACCGAAAGTCTGCCCGTTCGCAAGACTCCAGAAAAGTCAGGATTGCCAAAAATAAGGGTATCATCTTCAGTTATTCCAAAAACTGATCTTTTGTAAAGAGGAGAGCTGATCAAACGCCTGTTGATTATAAGGGTGCCGATCGGGTCGCCACGAGAGGTAAAATAGGCACCGTTCACGGCAGCAACTGCATTATAGCGCCTGGACATTGAAGAAAGCACCTCTTTTTGAGCAATGCCTTCATTGGCCAAAGCCGGAAAAACCTTTATCGAATCTGCAAAAGGCTCGATTCGCAGAAGGTGAACGTCTGTATATCCATTTTCTACTTTTGTGCGATCCCGATAGTAAGTCAGACCATCGGCAACCTTTTCTCCAACTGGCAGAATGAAACGACCTTCTTCAAGCTGATAAGGAATGCAGAGCTTGAATATTCCGGGGGTTTCTGAGGCAATATAAGGGTTGCCGACACGGCCTTTAGCAGAAAAAACCATCTCTGAATATTTATTGGTCTGATGTATAGAAAATTTCTCAAATTTTTTCTGCAACAACTTAAGCTGTTCAAGAGTTATCGGACTAAGCGCAGGAATAATGCGCATTCTAAGAAGTTTTCCACCCTGATTACGCTTGAGTATTTTTACGAAATGCGACAGGTCAAATTCGACAATTTCGTATGCCTCTTCGGTTCTGAAGTCGATCTTTATGACCACAGGAGCAGAGGCTGCGTTTTCAGAGTCAGTCGTTTTTTGGGTTTCTGGCTCAGGATCAGGCTCGGGCATCTGATCTTCGCTGAGCATTTCGATCTGGCGACCGTTGTCTTTGGCGATCCCATCGCTCATATCATAATGACAGGAGTCGGCATTCTCTAAGCCGACCAGATCAAAATAGCTCGCATTTTCGGTCTGCAAAACCGCTCCGACCAGAAAAATCTGGCCAAGAAACAGCAGCAGCACTAGTTGTTTTAAATTATGTCTGATAACGCGACCTCAAATCATATCTCAGTTCTCGGGTATAATATCGGCAATTACCCCCGCAAATCTTAGACAGACTGACAGACTAAATTTTGCAAACAGCAAGACGAAATTTGGCAAAGCCGGTTATTAGTGCTAGAATCTTTGCAACAGCGAGCGACTGCAACAAAACTTCATAGTAGAGATAAAACATGAACAGTGACCGTAATTTTCGGAAAAAAGTGCTCAAACATTGGCCCCAAATGCCAGCGAAGAGCATTACCGATACAGACAGCAAGATATTATCAAGACAAATCCTTGAGCTGTTAAAGCAAAAAAATGCGATCATTGTGGCCCATTATTACACTGACCCGGCAATTCAGAAACTGGCCGAGCTTTCGGGCGGGTTTATCGGCGACTCTCTTGAAATGGCAAGATTTGGAGCTGAACATCAGGCCAGCACCCTTCTGGTAGCTGGTGTAAGATTCATGGGGGAATCTGCCAAAATTCTCAGCCCGGAAAAACGCGTTTTAATGCCGACACTCGCTGCTGAATGTTCCCTCGATATCGGCTGTGAACCAGAAGAGTTCAAAGAATTCTGCAAAAAGCACCCCGAACGAACCATTGTTGTCTACGCCAATACCTCTGCAGAAGTCAAAGCCCTGGCGGATTGGACAGTAACCTCAAGCATAGCCGTCGAAGTAGTAAAACATCTGGGCAATCAGGGCAAAAAAATAATCTGGGCGCCTGATCGCTATCTTGGCAATTACATAATGCGCAACACAGGCGTAGACATGCTTATCTGGGATGCCTGCTGCGTAGTTCATCAGGAATTCGACGTCGAAAGCATTCGCCAACAGAAAAACAGTCACCCTGATGCTGAGCTGCTGGTTCATCCCGAATCTCAGCCAGGAGTTATAGAGCTTGCCGATGTGATTGGCTCGACTTCGCAATTACTGAAAGCCAGTCAGCAAAGTCAGAGCCAAAAATTCATCGTGGCAACCGAGAATGGCATTCTTTATAAAATGCAGCAGGCCTGCCCCGACAAAGAGTTCATCATGGCCGCAACTGCCCCTGCCAATGAAGATTTTGCCTGCCAGACCAGTTGTCCATGGATGAAAATGAACAATCTGCAGAATATTTACGAAACTTTGCGTGACCAGACAAATGAAATAAAATTGAGCGACCAGATTATCGCCAAGGCCCTTGTTCCCCTGCAGAGAATGCTGCAATTTAACCAGAAACGATAGGTGAGAAGATATCATGAATACAGAAATGAAAGAAACAATCAGTGAGAACGTAAAGCTGGCATTAAAAGAAGATTTGCGCGGCCAAAAAGACATTACTTCGTTGTTGATACCAGAAAAAAGAATGGCTTCGGCAAGAGTAATTACGCGCGAGGACATGGTTTTATGCGGCAGCGCCTGGGTAAATGAAGTTTTCAGACAGATAGACCCAGATGTTGCAATCACCTGGAACTATCATGACGGCGATCACATTGAAGCCGACTGTCTTATATACACGCTGCACGGAAGAGCCCGCAGCCTGCTGACCGGCGAAAGAACCGCCCTGAATTTTTTGCAGACTATTTCGGGAGTCGCTACTGCTACCCGTTTTTTTTGCCAGAAGCTGGGTGATTCAAGAACCAGACTTCTCGACACCAGAAAAACAATTCCGGGATTGCGAACAGCGCAAAAATACGCAGTCAGTTGCGGTGGCGGACAAAATCATCGTATGGGCCTCTTCGATGCTTTTCTTATCAAAGAAAATCATATCGCGGCCTGTGGTTCAATAACAGAATCAATAAGGGCAGCCCGTGAAATAGCCCCTGACAAAAGCGTCGAAATAGAAGTAGAAAACATTGAAGGACTCAAAGAAGCCATAGACGCCAAAGCAGACATTGTCATGCTCGACAATTTTTCGCTTGAGCAGATCAAGGCTGCCGTATCTTTAAATGCCGGCAGAGTAGAGCTTGAAGTCTCAGGCGATGTCAATCTCGACAATATTGCCAGCATAGGCGCAACCGGAGTCGACTTCGTTTCAGTAGGCTCTCTGACAAAGCACATACGGGCCATCAACCTGTCGATGCGGTTCGACATGCGAATTGCATAGAGAGCAACATAAAATCATGAACCATTCTTTCGATGTTCTCATAATGGGCAGCGGCGCGGCCGGCCTTAGTCTTGCCATACGTCTCGCAGACCACTGCCGGGTAGCGGTTGTATGCAAAGAAATACTTAGAGAGAACTCGACGATACACGCCCAGGGCGGTATTGCCGCAGTTCTTGAGACAACTGATTCTTTTTCATCACATATTCGAGATACCCTGATAGCAGGTGCAGGCTTGTGCGACCCGGAAGCAGTGAAATTTACCGTCGAGAACGCACCAGAATGCATTCGCTGGTTGCTCGACCTGGGCATAGACTTTACCAGAAATGAAACAGGAGCAGATACCGGCTACCACCTGACAAAAGAAGGCGGCCATTCACATCGCCGAATCATTCATTCTGCCGATTCTACAGGCAAGAACCTTGAAGAAATCCTTATAAAGACTGCTAAAAGCAAACCAAACATAAAGATTTTCGAAAATCACATCGCAATCGATGTTTTCAAAAAAAACAATCACTGCCTTGGCGCTTATATTTATAACGAACTTGAAGACAGGGTTGACGCTTTTTCGGCCCCCAAAACCGTTATTGCCACCGGCGGCGCCAGCAAGGTATACCTGTATTCAAGCAACCCGTCTGTTTCAAGCGGCGACGGCATTGCTATAGGGTATAGAGCAGGCTGCACAGTCGAAAACATGGAATTCAACCAGTTTCATCCAACCTGCCTCTATCATCCACAAGCCGGTTCCTCTCTGATAACCGAAGCAATGCGCGGCGAAGGGGCTCACTTACTGCTGCCCGATGGCACCAGGTTTATGCCGCGTTTTGATGAACGCGCAGAACTGGCCCCGAGAGATATTGTTGCCAGAGCAATAGACTATGAGATGAAAAGGCTTGGCATCAGGCATGTTCTACTCGACATCTCTTTCAAACCGGCAGATTTTATCCGTTCACATTTTCCCGGCATTTATCAGAAATGTCTGGAAATAGGAATAGACATCACCAAAGAGCCGATTCCAGTAGTTCCGGCGGCACACTATACCTGCGGCGGTCTAAAAGTAAACCTGAACGGGCAGACCTCAGTTGATAATCTCTACGCAATCGGAGAAGCCAGCTGCACCGGTCTGCATGGCGCCAACCGCCTGGCCAGCAACTCACTTCTTGAATGTCTTGTTTTTGGGGCATCATCGGCAAAACATATTCTCGCCAATTTCACGAAAACAGAAGCGGTCGAACAGATTCCGCCATGGGACGACAGTCGCGTCGAACGAGCCCGCGAAGAAGTGCTGCTATTACACAACTGGGAAGAAATCCGCCGTCTGATGTGGAACTATGTCGGCATTGTCAGAAGCAATGAGCGACTAAAAAGAGCAGAAAGTCGAATCAATCTTCTCAAAGCTGAAATTCAAGACTACTATTTAAGACACAGAGTCAATCGTAATTTTATCGAACTGCGCCACCTGATCGTTGTAGCAGAGCTTATAGTCAAGGCCGCAATGCAAAGAAAACAAAGCGTGGGTCTGCATTACAATATCGATTACCCGCC
>SABV01000716.1 GCA_009928855.1 Erysipelotrichia bacterium
CTGTTTACAAAAGGGCCTCTCAGACCGCGCGATAAAAATACTGTCGCGTTCTCTCGAAAAAGATCCGGTCAATAGCCCGGCCCTGTATAACATTGGCAAGGCCTTCTTGTATCGCGAAGATTATGAATCTGCACTCTCTGCATTTACAAAAGCCCAAAACATTCTTCCGGATGATAATGATATCAAAAAAATGATAGCTAGTTGTTTCCGGTTGATGGGGCAATATCAAGAATCTATTAAAATTATGATAAATTTGATTGATTCGATATCCGCCGACCCAGAGGCGTTGATTGAGCTTGGTGGTGATCTTCTTCTGACAGAACGATTTGACGAAGCTCTAGATGTTTATCGACGCGCTTCTTCGGTTGCCTGCGATTCTATTGTGCCTCTCGAGGGGATATATGAGTGCCAGATGCGTCTTGGTAATCGAGAAAAAGCCATGACCGTTCTCAAGCGCGCCATTATGATAGATCCCTTTAATCAAAAGCTCATCGTGAAACTTGCCGATTTGTATCTCGCTGACGGTAAGATACAGGAGGCGGCTGATGTTATTTCCAGGGGGATCGAAACCATTCAGGATGCGCGGCTTCTGCATGAAAAATATAATGAAATGACTCGCCGTCTGCCCATTCTTAAAAAAAAGGCTGCTGCTGGAACTCTGGTCAGCAGGCATAGCCCGTTTGAGTCTGAAGTTTATGATATTCTTGATGCTTTGTATGACGGAAAAATCAAGCTTGATGTAGCGGTTAAAGAGTTTGAAGTGTTGCGAAAAAAGGAGCCGACAGACTTTCTTATTGCCGATGAGCTGGCTAATCTCTTTTTTCAGGCGAGACAGTTTGATAAGTCTGCCGAGATATATTCTGAGATGCATCTTGCTCGGCCGTCTGAACCCAGGCATCGCGTGGATCTTGCGAAATCACTGGCGATGAAGGGTGATGTTGAATCTGCCCGCGTTGTTTTAAAAGACTCTGTTCGTGATCTGGGCCATATTGCCGAACTGGATCTGGCTCTTGCTGAACTGGATCTCTTTGAAAAAGATTTTCAGAAAGCGGCGGCGCGCCTCGATATGATTCTCAAAGAATACCCGGGCGAATTGCATGCTCTTTTTCTTTATGCTTAC
>SABV01000717.1 GCA_009928855.1 Erysipelotrichia bacterium
AGGATTCTCAAAATGGTAACGAAAACTGAGAAAAACGGCCCCTTTTTAGGTCAATTGCACTGAGAATTTACACTTGCGGCTGAGTGCATCGGGCAGAAAAAACCCGGCGACGTCATTTTTGCGGTCAAGTTTGTGCAGATTTCTTGCCTGCGCGATCTGTTCCGTGATCGCCAGTTTCAGCATTTCCGGAAGCACGGTTCTTCGATCTTTTTCACCTTTACCGGCTCTGACAATCAGCATGCCGCGTTCGCAATCGACATTCTTGATTCGCAGATTCAGACATTCCTGAAGCCTGATTCCGCATCCATAGATCAGCATTGCCATTGTTTTGCAGGTTCCAGAAAGCTGTTCAAAAATGCTCTGAATTTCTTTTCTGGTCAGGACAACAGGCAGCTTTCGTTTATAATTTGCTCTGACCGCATCGAGTTCATGTTCACCAAGGTCTTTATTGAGAACCAGCTTATAGATAAAGACGAGTGCATTCAGTGCCTGGTTTTGGGTGGAAGTAGAAACCTTGCGTTCGACTGCGAGATAGCTGAGGTATTGTTGAATATCTTCGGAAGTGATCTGATCTGGCGTTTTGCTGCCAAGGTAGCCGGCAAACGATCGCAACCAGATCAGGTAGGTTCTTTCAGTATTCTGTGCCCGATGTTTGAGCCGTAACAGGTTAACTGCGTTTTCTTCGAGCTCTTTCCATTCGGGATTACTTTTCCTGCAGTAGTTGTCGGCTCTATCTGCCGTTGCCTGAAAGTATTTAAAGAGGCGCAGAGCTTCTTTCGCCTGCCTGACCTGCCATTCTTCATGGTTTTTGGCGAACCGGACAAAGAATTCCTGGTTTTGTTTATCGGAAAGTGTTTCTGCGTAATCAAGGTTATGGAATTCGAAGCAGCTGGAAACCCAGCGCAAATACCAGGGCACCGCCTTTTCGTGCACTGACTTTTTTTCGACAAGAAATCCGCGAAAGTCCTCCAGCGTATTTTTTCCTCACACTTATACCGATTCGGTATAATTACATCTATAACAACATTGTACCGAAACTCCGGCACATTTGTCGAGAAAACTGATGGTTACTAATTTGACACCACCCGCCATTCACCCTAAAATAGAAAAAAAGT
>SABV01000718.1 GCA_009928855.1 Erysipelotrichia bacterium
CCCCAAGACATCATGGAACAGCAACGAATGCATGCCAACAGGCTTAGCTGTAGAAGCGGGGCAAGCAGACTTGTTTTTGGCGGGCTGGCTTGGAATTGACTTTAAAACAAAAGGGATAGCCAAATACAGGCTGCTAGACGCAGTTGTAACTTTCCATGGGCCTTTGCCGCGGCCCGGCGACACTATTCATTATGACATAAGAGTTGACAGATTTATAAGACAGGCTGACACTTATTTATTCTTTTTTGAATACGACGGCAGCATTGACGGCAAACATTTAATTACCATGAGAAATGGCTGTGCAGGATTTTTCACAGACAAACAGCTGGCAGACGGCAAAGGAATCGTTCTTACAGAAGAAGATTTACGTTCATTGCCGCAGCCTGATTTACCGGGGCGCGAAAATTTGCCTGTTATGGTTAAGCAGTCATTTGATGACAGCGCACTGGAGCTTCTGAGACAGAGCAGGTTTGAAGAAGCTTTTGGTAGCGACTTTGCAGGTCTTAAAATAAATGCGCAAACTATACCCTCAGGTCAAATGAAAATGATTGACCGCATTACAGAAATTGACCCTAAAGGCGGAAGATTTGGCTTAGGGCGAATTAAGGCAGAAATAGATATACCGCAGAATGCTTGGTTCTTAACTCAGCATTTCTGTGATGATCAGGTTATGCCGGGCACTTTGATGTATGAATCTTGCATGCAATCTTTGCGTGTATTCTTGCTTAGAATGGGTTGGATAGCTCCTGCAGAGACATGTGCATTCGAGCCTATAATTGGGGTTCAAAGTCAGCTTAGGTGCAGAGGGCAAGTAATTCCCGGTGTTAAAAAGGCCTTATACGATATTGAGATCAAAGAGTTGGGTTATGGCCCAGAACCATACGCAATCGCCGACGCTCTTATGTTTGCCGACGGCAACCGAATTGTTCAGGTCTTAAATATGTCGATAAGGTTAAGCGGCACAAACCGCGGCGAAATCGAACAGCTTTGGAAATCGAGAATAAAGTGTGAATGCATGCCCTTCAGCACAAATCAAAACAACACAGAAATATTACCGGCATTATATACAAGTGAGCAGATTAAAGAATATGCCATAGGGAAACCTTCTTTGTGC
>SABV01000229.1 GCA_009928855.1 Erysipelotrichia bacterium
GCTATGCCGAGGCAGAGTTTTTTAGCAGCTTTGATTACTTTGCGAAGATCATCATACTTGAGAGTATAGGCACATACTGCCCAGACAGAAGAATTGACCCCGACCCAGAACCCGAGCGCGTATTTGGCGGCATCCTGAATTATTTCGCTGATTGGCCTTTCGACCAGCGAACCGTAGGCACCATTGTCGAGAACTGAATTCATTTCATAAGTGGCCGGGTCGAAGGTAAACCAGGCTGGCATGGCTTTTCCATCTCTGCATGGTGAGTTCAGGGCAATGATAACACCTTTGCCTTCTTCTTCGGCTTTCTGAAGCATAGTTACGATTTCTTCAGAAACAAATTCTTCGTTGAGACCTTCAATCAGTCTGTTTACATCTTCAGGGCCTGCAATAACCAGTTTAGGGTCTCTGGCAGCCTTCCAGCGGCTCAGCAGGCCACCACCACCCATTACCATTTCTTCCAGCATTGTGTTGGTAATACCCATGAAGAAGTTGAAGGCTCGTATTGCCTTTTCTTCGCCCTGAACCAGCGGGTTAATCTGGCGCAGGTCGAAGAGAGCACGCAGCCCATCTTTTCCGCTGGTTACTGTCATGATGATTGCCCGCATGCGTTGCGCGGGCCTGGCTGTTTTAACCCCGGTTATGGCGGCGGCTTCGGCCTCTGCGGCACTTTGTAAAGCCAGAAATTGAAAGATTTTTGCACGGGTAAACCAGCGAATCGATGACCTGGTTCCTGGGGCTTCTTCGGTTTTTAGCGAAGCAAATTGCCTGCTCATGGCTTCTGAAGCGCTGGCGGTAATGTCTGGCATGCACAGTGCAATGCTTCTGAAGGTGTCTAGAATTGACGAACCGCTGGCCAGGGGACGCCTGAAAGTAAGTATTTCCTCATCTGCCCTGATTTCAATGATTTCTTCAATAACCTCGTTTTCAGCAAGAGAGATCGGGTTGGCCTGGTTTTCCAGTTTTCCGGCTGCCCATTCTGATGAAACATACAGGGTCTGCCCCTGATCTGGTGAAAAGTAAAAAATATCGATCGGGGCTCTTGAACAGTCGGCAAAGTTGAGCAGACTGCTCTCGAACAAGGTTACGAAGCCGCTTTCTTCTTCACCTTCTTCACCGCCAAGGGCTGAACCGATTCCCCCGATCATGGCGGCCTGGCCTGCAGCTTTGGGTTTAACTTTAAGCTTTATGGTCAGACTGAAACCGCGTTCGATCATCTGCCCGGCTTCCTCTTCGAGTATTTCGCTGACTTCATTCTGCAGCTCGGTTACATCTTTAAAAAACGGTATTACCAATCGCTTGTTGCCGGTAGAAAGCACCGGCAATTGCTCAATTTCAGAATTCCAGCCGGTCAGCTTGCTTAGAGCGGTTTTTCCCTTGTCAGAAAGAACCGCAACCCGGTTGGTTTCATCAAGAAGAGCACCGGTGGCTTTGTAATAGATTCTGGCCAGTTCAAGAAGATCGGCCGGGGTTCCCCAGTTCTGCATTAGAACAGCTTCAGGAGCATAAGCAGAGTTGCGAAGATTGACATCGGCAGGAATACAGGCAAGCTGTCGCATCCAGGCCAGAAATTCATCTTCATTCATTTTGAGCAGGTGCTGTATGTTTTTACTCATCGCTCCCTTAAAATCTGGAACAGGCAGGACCACGCCCTCAGCTTCGCCTTCCGGGGAGGGTTTGTCTGAGCTGGTGCTCTGATTCTTCAGTGTTTGTCGCTTCGTTGCACAACTGCCTTTTTTCTTCCAGCCGCTGGCAACTCTTTCGGCATGCACTTTTTCAGTCAGGGCCGCAATTTCTATCTGACGGCTGTTATCAACCGCGAATAAATCGGCGCTGCAAAGCATGTAATCATCGATTTTTCCTTCGGCCTGTTTCTTTGCGGTGTATTCTACTTTAAAAATATCTGATTTTATAAGCAGTTTGGCACCCTCGTCATGGTCAGCGTCGTAGTTGATTTTGAAGATGACGCGGCGCGAATGACCGTCTGCAATTTCGAGCTGTTCGGGTGCCTGAAACATATATTCGTCGGCTGCACCTTCTGATCTGAAAATATCTTCGCTGATCTGCACCTGAATGATATCGCCAGCTGGTATCAGGGTGCCGCTGCCATCTTTTTCGTCGTTCAGGGTGATGTCGAAGAGAGCAATACCGTCTTTGATGCTGTAGGCATTGATATCCAGGCGTATTTTGTCGCCGCCGGCACTTAAAACCGGTTTATCGCGTTTTAACAACTTGTTGTCGGCGGCAAGCAGCAGTTCATTGTCAGCCACGTCAACGCGCAGAGTGCCTTTGGATGTTTCTGCAAGAGAGCGGGGCATGAGATAGGCCTGTCTGAGAAAATTATTAGAGCCGGGTAAAAACATGACCGGCCTGTACCAGCCTTGCGGAATTAGAGTTGTTCGTGGTGAAGGTGAAAGCACCAGGTTGCCGAAACGTGTGGGCAGCAGCATCGAAAGACGCTCTTCTGGATTGAGGTCGAGGAGGGCCTGGACCTGCGAAGTTATCTGCAGTTCATAAGTTCTCAAAGTCAGGTTGTTGAATGGTTCTGGCAACACTGTATCGCTTAAACCTTTAAGAGAAAGCTTGAAGGCCTCTGAGATGTTTCCTGAGGGCGATTCTGGCAGTTGAGAAATGCTTATAGCATGGCTCGCTGCATTGATAGTGCCTATTATGGGCAGGCATATGTGGCCATAAACCGTATCGAAATAGCTCAGCGAGGCTTTGTTGATCGAAGATGGCGTGTCGCATTCGAAGATCAGGTAGCCTTCAAGCGGTTCGCCATGGTTTATCTGCAGGCTTTCATCATCTGGAAATACCAGCGGATCTTCAGCAAGCCACGAGAGGTCAGAGACTGGCGCTGCCGCCAGGTCATTGAGGGTTGCGAAGAAGTGGGTGCGAACACTCGGTATAAGGTAGGGTGGCGCCACTCTTACTGTTTTTGCGATTTTTGCTGCCTGGCTGATAACACCGGCCGGGTGAGTTTCAGATTCTGAGACTGCTGTTGTTTCATGCTCAGGCAGAATATTTTCGATGCGCAGTTTTAAGGCGGCACACGGCAGGCTGATGCCTCTGAACCTTGATAAGAGAAGCATTTCGACGACTGTCAGTTTTACGGCTTTGTTCATGGCACTGGCGTTGATCGGCAGGCGGCTGGTAATGATGGTTTCGTCACGGGTTTTGCTGCCACCGTAGAGTGACTGGCTTAGATCCAGGCTGTAGCGCTGCAGAGATGGCGGCAGATCAGCAAAACTTATTTTCAGACCATTTACCGCAGCTTTTGAAGTCACCGGCGGGGCGGGTAGTTCAAATTTGTCGCCCGCAGTCATCAGCAACATGCGACCCATTTCTTCGCGGCGGGTAAAGCCAAGTTGAATCGGCAGGCGCATGTCGGCAGGTCCAGAGGCTGTCTGAATTGATTTTCCAAATGACTCGACTGCGCTTCTGACTGCCTCAAAATCCGTAGACACAAATGCCTGCCCGTTGCACATGGTTGCGGCCCGGTCGAATGGCGCTTTGTCGCTGTTGTTGACCATGCCAATCCAGGTAGTTTTAATGCCTGCGTCTTTGATGCTGCCAAGAACGGCTTCATATTCGACTGGTGAACTCTCGATGTCGAGACCAGCATCAGTTATAAAAAGCAGGTATTTACGGTCGGTGGGCACCTCTTTGAGCATTTTGAAGGCAAGTTGCAGGGTTTCGAGGGTTGCTGTACCTCCACCAGCTTTTATCGGTGCCAGACTGGCCAGCAGTTGCTGCTTGTCTCCGGTAAAAACCTGAACGATGTTCTGATAGAGACTATAGGTGGTTATTTGCGCGATGGCATCTTCAGGAAGTCTTCTGATAAGGTCGCGCAGTATGGCTTTAGCCTTTTCAAGTCGGTAATCGCAGCCTTCTTCTTCGGGCGGCATATCCATCGAGCCGCTGACATCAAGAACAATACTGATTACTGGGGCATCAGAATTGCCTCTGATGCCGGGCCGGCGATAGACCATCTCGTGTTCGCGCCCAAGAATAGAAGCAACCTGAGCAAAAACTCTGCTGATATTGTCTTTGTCGGCTTTGTGATAGAAGCCTCCAGAGAGGGTTGCCAGTCTTTTTAGAGTTGCATCGTCAGGTTTGGCACCAAACCCGATGGTAAAAACCGGTATTTCTGCATTTTTAACCGCCTCGAACATTTCTTCAGGTTTGGTTTTGCTGCCTGGGCCAGTGTCATTGTGATTTGCATCGAAGCCATCGGTGAATAAAAGCACGGCAGGTCTGCTGCGTCCTTCAGAAGTGGCAAGACCCATCATGACGCTGTCGTTGAGGCAGGTGGCACCATCAGCTTTGATCGCTTTGAGAGCTTTCAGCAGCCCGGCCCGGTCTTTCGCGCTGATTTCCCTCGCCCTGGTGTCGAAGTCGATCAGTCTGATATCGCTATCATCTGGAAGCAGTCTGATGAACTGCTCAACCGAAGCGAGCGCCAGCTTCATATCTTTTTTCATCGAGCCGGAAGAATCGAGAAGAATGGTTAGGCTCAAAGGTGTCGCTACGGTACCCGCCGAAACTATTTCTGCTTTGATACCGCTTTCTGAGATCTCAAGGTCTTCTTTGGTGATCTTGCCCTGCCACTGTGGGGTGGCAAAACGCACCTTTACCTGGTCATTGTCGAGCAGCCGGGCTGATCTTAAGCGCATTTCCTTGTGCAGAATGCTCGAAGGTGTGGCGGTGCCTGTTGCTTCCTCGTCGTTTCTTGTTGCTTCTGAGGCCGGCGCTGTTGGCCAGTTTTCGACGATCGTAATTTTTCCGGGATGCACCGGAATCAGGTGCGCCTGGATTGTGCTGATGGTTTCGGCCGGATGCTGCAGGCGGTAAAACCCTGCTGGCAGCGGAATCATGACATCACTCTCGGCGGTGACCGTTCCGGAAAATTCTTTGTCAGTGCCTGTAAAATCGGGGTGTTCGACATCGCCAACAGCAATAATGTTCTGGTTACCGGGTTTTTTTATCTGAATTGCCCCGGTTTTCTCGCTGTAGACAACGTCTGGTATCTCCCCCTGGTCGATAAGCTGCAAATGACCGCTGACCGGGCATTCTGCCCCGGTGATTTTTATTTTCCAGGCACCGGGCAGGGGAGAAATGTTATCGACAATGGTTGTCGGCCCATCGTGCGCAAAAACCTGACGATCAAAGGCTCCGTTCCAAGCTGCTTGTGCTGCAGATACTCTGGTTTCGCCGCTGATCATGATGCTTGCAGATGCAGAGCTTTTATCGGCAAAGTTAACTGAAATCGCCATCAGGCGGTTTTTTGGGTATAAAAAATCAAATTCAATCGTTTCGTCTGCTTTCTGAAGGCTGAATAGTTGTGGCTGGTTCTGGTTCAGTGTGGCTGCTGAAAGGCTTGAGATAAAAACAAGAATGAAAAAAATGGCTGAAAAAGTATATTTGCGCATGGTGTCAGGTCCTTTGGTCTTTTGCTCTCGCGATATCTATGTTTGTTCTTTATACTACTCATGCTGTTAAATGGCAATCGAGAGAGAAATTTTGCCGATAACATTGAATTTGCCGGCAATCTTGTTGCCAGATGCATCTGAAAAACCGGTTGTCAATAAAAATGCCTTCAGCCAGATCTTTAAAAGCACTGCCGAAAGTTTTTTTGTAAAAATGTTTGCTTGCTGAAGCTTTTTTAAGAACCCGAGCATTTCAGTTTGTTTGTCGATGTCTGTTGGCGTTGATTTTTGTTCAAAATTTTTCTGTTAACAAAACATTATTTCCGGTCGAAAAGGGCTATGGATTTGTTTGCCTCCTTATTTTTCAGTCCGGGATAAACCCCGGATTTTTTGTTTTAGCGCCATGGATGGCGCTACACATGCGAAGGCCAGGATGGCCGAGAGTCGTGTTGCGCA
>SABV01000719.1 GCA_009928855.1 Erysipelotrichia bacterium
GGCGACCGAATCACCTATGGGAAAAAGGCCTACGATGTTCTCGAGGGTGCCGATGCCCTGGTGATCGTAACCGAGTGGAACGAATTCCGCCACCCTGATCTGGAACGCGTTAAAACCCTTCTTAAGACCCCGGTGATAGTTGACGGCCGCAACCTGTTCGAGCCCAAAAAGATGCTTCAACAAGGCTTCGACTACGAAGGTATCGGCAGAAGAACCTGATCTGGGCAAGGCCCCACGGTCTGAAGACGCTGCAACAACCGGAATACCTATTTAGTTGCCCGGTTGACCACGTCTTTTACAACACTAAGCCTTCGCTATCTTTCCCTCTAAACACATCAAACGCCTTTTCGAGATAAATCTCGCTGCAACTGCCGCTGAAGCATGGGATTCCGGGGGCATTCACCTCTTCCATGATACGGTCGCGTGACCAGTCGGGTTTGAGCAGTTCGGGCCTGACGAACATATAGTATTTGTAATATGAGTGATATATTTCAGCCGGCGGCACAGTAAGGCGCAGAGCCGGCAAAGAAGCAAACGCGGCATTGAAGCGGGCCGCGTTGGCACGGCGGGCTTCGACCCATTTATCAAGTTTCTGCAGCTGCAGTCGGCCGATAACCGACTGAATTTCGGTCATGCGCCAGTTGATTTTCATAATTGTTTCAGCTTGACCCGGGCCGGCCAAGACGGTCGAACAGCTTACAACCCGATTTGACAAGTGGTTGTATGTTTTGAAAAACCTTGAACGCCTGCAGAACATACCCGCGAAGTTACAGGATCGCATCTTTAAAAAACTGTTTGCTGCAGCAGAGATTGCGAAATTCACTCCAGAAGAGGCCAGAGAGTATGAAGACAGCCTGAAAGTTTATCGCGATCTCAAGAATTCAATAGATACCGCTCGCGAAGAAGGTCACGAAGAGGCCATAGCGCAAACCGCGCTGAGAATGCTTGCCGATAATCTGCCGACTGCGGCAATAGCAAAATATACCGGCCTGACTCCAGAGCAGATCGAAAAATTGCGCAAAGACAGCAACAGCGTAAAAGAACCCGCCGCTCCCTACAAGACCACCAGAAAACCCAAAAGCCCGCCAGCTCGCCCTAAAAAATAATC
>SABV01000230.1 GCA_009928855.1 Erysipelotrichia bacterium
GCCAGGGTGATATTTTTCTGTGGGATGGCTGTGTCTATTATTGTTCTTAGAATCATGGGCCTGATGAGATGAACAGCCGTGACTACTACCATGGTAAGCAGTGCCAGAGCCAATTTGCCAATGTGAGGCCCGAAATAGGGTAATACCCTTTTTAATACTGATTTGCTGTCGTTTTTTTGCATTTTTTTGTTTTTTGCCTGGGCAGGCTGTATATTTAAGAGTTACAAAGAATAAAAAAAGCGGGCCGCCTCCATCAGGGCAACCCGCTTTTGCTGGTCAGTACGGATTACAGATCTGTTGCGCAAAGGGAGGCGTCAACTTGCGGAATATAATTGATAATCATACGGGGCCTCCTTACTAAGCAATCAACGGCAACGCCATCGTGTATCGAATTATATTGTCTCTTGGCAGACATGTCAATAATGTTTATGACGCTTGCATCGAAAGGCTGTTGTGAGTATGCTGTTCTGCAGACCTAGTTCGAAATTTACCGGGGAATCATTATGAAATTCAAAAGAGTCAACCTGTTCTATTATTCGCCAACTCATACCACACAGAAAATTATCAATGAAATTGCCATCGGTATTGGAATAGACCCTCTCAAACAGATAGAGAACAACTTGACTTACCCCGAATATGCTGATTCTATAATAGAAGCAGAGCCAGACGATCTGGTCGTTATTGGTGCGCCCGTGTATGCCGGCCGTATAGCTATCGAAGCTCTTCAGCGCCTGTCTAAAATCAGATTCGCCGGTAACCCGGCCGTGCTAGTCGCTGTTTACGGTAACCGCCATTATGATGATGCTCTTATCGATTTGAGGGAAATGGCCTGCGCAGCAGGTCTTAGACCGGTTGCCGCTGCTGCTTTTATTGGCGAGCATTCATATTCGACGAGAGATTTTCCGGTTGCCAAAGGGCGTCCTGACGCCGAAGATAAACAGGCTGCAAGAGAATTTGGCCGTAAAGTTTACGAAAAGGTGCAGTCGCTCAGCACAAAAACAGAGCTGCCCGCACTGGCTTTGCCTGGCGCATTTCCTTTGCCAGAAAGACGTGTGCTGCCAGAGGCTTTTGCAGAAACCATTTTCGAAAAATGCATCGAATGCGGCAGATGTGAAATCGTCTGTCCGACCGGCGCGGTGTTTTTTAAAAAGGGTTATCAGACTGATGTTTCCAAGTGTACTCTCTGTTGCGCATGCCTCAAAGAGTGCCCGCGTAAGGCCCGCGTGATCAACTCAGAACATGTCCAGAATATCAGAGAAGCGCTGGCCACAAAGTGCAACGTTCGCAGGCTTCCAGAAATATTTATCTGATTTAGTGTGTGAAGCAGACCTTAAGGCAGGTGCAAGCCGTGCGCAATATTTCGATGCTGCTGCTGTTTTTACTGATAGTCAATTGCCTGAGTTCAGTAACTGCGGCTGAGATAAGAATTTTTAAGTTGCGATATGCCAGCCCCTGTTCAGTTGAACGGGTCTGCGAAAGCCTTTTTGCCGGACAAGCCAGTTTTGCTGCGGCTCCACAGATTAACGCCCTGGTTGTTAACTCTGACGACAATGCCCTTTTTGCCGAAGTTGAAAAACTTGTTCTGGCTCTTGATTGTAAGCCAGCAATGCTGAATTTTACGGTCAAAAGCCTCGCTGATTCTAAAGAAAATGCTCAAAAACTGAAAATACAAAGTAATAGCCTGTCTGGAATAACCACAAAAAATACTTCCAGCTCTCATTCAGAGCGCAGCATAACGGTTCTGGAATTCGCCAGAGCCCGGTTTACCGATGATCAGATCAGAGTTTATTCTGTGCCTGCCATTTATGGCAAAGAATCGATTGCGCTGACTACATCGCATGGTCTGAAAATTTCAGGGCATGTTTCTGATGATGGCAGGGTTTGGGTGCAGGTGTGGTATGCCGAAGATGCGGCAGATGAAACAGAGACCCTGCTCACTGAACTCGAGGTTGAGCCCGGCTGTTGGAACGAGTTTGGCGGGTTGCAGCAGGGCGCAAAAGAGCGTGATATCTCTCAGAGTTTCGGTCGTATAAGTGGTTTGAGGCAAAAATCTTTCGGGTGCCGGATCGCCCGAAGATTTGCAATCAAAGTGGACGTTGTTAAATGAATCGATAGCCAATCAGCACTTGATGCCGATTGCTTCACACGACCCATCGCATTCATGATTGATTTCGGCTGTTTGCAGACCGAGATATTCATTGAGACGGCCTTCAGCTTTGAGCTGCTCAAACTCTTTGTCTGAGCTGACAATTCCGGCTTTTTTAAAGAGACGCTTGAGAATTGCGTCCTGAATTGCCAGGTGCAAAGATCTGACAGCAAGCAGTGAGCAATGAACTTTGCTCTCGGGCAGGCCATCAAGCGCATCAACAATCTGCTGATCGGTTATCTTGAGAGCATCTTCAATTTGCATGCCTTCGGCTATTTCAGCGGTGATACTGCTTGTTGCTATTGCAGCCGGGCACCCTTTAATGCGATATCTTATCTGTTCTACTTTCTGGTTGTCTTCAGAAAGGTAAATTGTCATTTCGACAAAGTCGCCACAGTCTGGGTCACCTATTTGGCCTATGCCGTGGTAATTTTCGAGGCGCCCGGTATTTTTAGGATTTTGAAAATGCTGAATAACTTTATCGCTGTAATTCATTTTTCGTCGCTCCGTGGGTTGGCAAAGCGATCATCAGCGAGAACTAGATCGCTTTTCTTATTTTTGTTCTCATACCAGCCAATCTTCTCGGGGTTGTGCTGGTCGAAATCTGGAATATATGGCTTTATATCAATAACCGGGCTGCCGTTGAGAATATCGACGCCGCTGACGTAAAGACAATTGCTTTCGACGCGTTCAAGTTTGACAATAGTCATGCCCAGCGGATTCGGGCGAAGCGGTGATCGCGTTGCGAATACTCCGCGCTCAATTGTGTCGAGATATGGCTTTACCAGTAGTTTGGCTTCAGATGCCCGGTCAAATTTAAAAAATACGTAAATATAACTGAAGCCTTCAATGTCTTTGAGCCCGGCTGCAAATTCATCAAAGATTCTGATACATGCGGTTTCTTTCGGGGCCATTTTGCCCTGAATAGGTGTGCCTGCCTGTTGCTCAAAGCGTGATTCTACGATGCCGACTGCTTTGAACTGCATTGTCGCTCTAACTGCTCTCATATTCAGAAGAGAGTGGTGCAGAGTTGCTCTTTAACCGCTTTAAGCGCCGCTTCTACGGCAGATGTGTCGCCATATACAGCTATTAACGTCATGTGTGTTGGGCAGACTCCTCTTATCTCAGCTACTTGAACTGCTGCTGCTTTTTCTGCGATATCAGAGGCGGCGAGAATCGCGCCAAGTTGCCCTTGAATTAGACCTACAGCATCGGTCGCATGAGTGTACTTCTCGAAATGCACGCTGTCTGCGCGTCGGCTTTCGAGGATCGCCCAGAAGCCTTTTGATGGCCTTTTCACCAGTCTGATGGTGACGCCCGGGGTATTGTTAGTGTTCATCAGGTTATGCTCCCCCAGTAAATTTTAAATTTATTATACCACAATCGGCAATGACTGCCGCAGGTTGTTCAGTCATTTTATTTTATGAGTTTTGCTAAAAATCTGGAAAATTATTGCTGAGGTGGTAAGATTGTTAAAGATGCCATAACTGGCTGATCTGGATGTTTCTATAAGGGAAAGGTGCTTATGAAAAAAGTCATATTGTTTATGCTCGTTCTGTTTTTTAGCAGCCACTTTGCATTAGCAGGGGCGGCAGAAAACAGCAGGTTACAGCACGGTTTTGTTAAAATCTGGCACGACGATGTTGGCACTCCTCATATTGTTTCTGACAGTAATTATGGCGTGTTTCTGGGTTATGGATACTGTCTTGCGCGTGATAGAATGTTTCAGCTCGAACTGTTGCGCCGATCCACAGAAGGAACTCTGGCAGAAGTATTTGGCAAAGACTTTGTTGAAGCCGACTTTATGGCTCGCCGCGACCGCGTCTCTTATGATGAACTTGCCGACGGTCTGAAAAATTGCAACGAAGAGTTTGCTACTGCTATGATTGCTTTTACCAATGGTATCAATCGCGCAGTAGATGAGGCCAGAACTGGAAAAATCAAGATTGATAGCGCGTTTGCGCGGGCCGAGATCAAACCGACTCCGTTCTCTCAGCTTCAGATTCTCAATATTTTTGCGGGCACCATGGCTGCACGTTATAACGATTTCACCATGGAACTCGACAATCTGCACCTTTTGAACTCTCTTGTCAGAAAATTTGGTGCCAGAACGGCATCAGAAATATTTGAAGACGTGGTTTTTTATGAAGACCCCGATGTTTATACAACTCTTGGCGAAATGCCGTATTTTAAACCGGGTTTCAGATATATACCCAAAATGGCTCCTGCTGCCGATGTAATGACGCCTGTTCATTCCCCTTCGTTGCGAACACGCAAACGCAATGAAGTGCTCAAGGCCATCGGGGTGCCAGATAAATCAGGCAGTTACGGCATGGCGCTCTCTCGTCTCCCTGAAGGCGAACGCAAAGCATGGTTAATGGGGGGGCCGCAAATGGGATATTTCAAGCCTTCCGCTGTTTACAGCGTTGGATTGCATGCCCCTGACTTTGATATGGTTGGTACTACTCCCGTGGGCTATTTGTTTTTAATGTTTGCCGCTAACCGAAATATCGCTTTTACGGCAACGGCCGGCGTTGGCAACCTTGTCGATCTGTTGAGTTTAAAGCAGGACCCCGAGAATTCAGATGTGCTGCTGGGTGGCAATTTTTCGCTCAAAAAAAACATAAGAACCGAGCAGATTTTTGTGCGCGGCGAAAAACCGGTTTTGCGCGAAGTCATAGATACCGATGCCGGGCCGGTAATAGCTGTAGAAGGTGATCTTTTTTACGTTAAAAACAGGGGTTGGCGTGGGCGAGTAGTTGAGTCTTATGCTGGCTGGTTCAAATCAACGTTTGCAGAAGATCTCAAAAAATGGCTTGACGCATCTGATGGCAACGCTCTCTCTATAAATTGGATCGGTGCCGACTGTGGTGGCAATATCGCTTTTGTGCATTGTGGTCTTGGAAAAAACCGCAAAAGTTTTGGCGACGATCGTTTGCCGGTAAATGTTCCGACTGATTTTGAAACACCAGAAAAGAGGCTGTCAGATACTAACCCGGCAACCGGTTTTTATGTGAACTGGAATTGTCCGCCAATCAAGGGTTATCGCGATGGTGATCTCCAATCCGGCTGGGCTGCCGATCAGAGAACTCGTTATATTGCAGATCATCTCAAACTCAACAGGGCAGACTGGTCACTTGACTATCTTGTGCAGCTCGACAAGGACATTGCCTTTACCGACCTGCGCGCGTATTTTTTCAAGGATATGCTTGTGTCGCTTATTGACACCCACAGGTTGTCTCCATTTCAGAAAAAAGCCATGGAAGCTTTGCGAACCTGGAATGGTCTGCGGACTGACGCCGATTCAGACGGTAAATTCGACAACCCTGGCGCCGGAATTTTTGACAAGTTTTTTAATGATTTGTTCTCGGCATTTCTTGGTGTAAAACTGGGCGATTTCACATGGATAGCATCTTCAGACTCCACCTGGACACAATCTGCGATTCTGGCAAAAGCTCTCGCCGGCAAAAGTGCGTGTGATTACCTTGAAGGTCGGTCAGCCTCTTCGATGGTGAGCGATATTTTTATGACAAGTGTTGATTCATTGGTTTCCAATGGGTTTCATTTGCCTGAATTTGACTGCCCGGCAATGGAGTTCGCCGGAGTAAACCATGTCGGCGCTCCAACAATGTCTGAAACAGTCAGCACGACGCCTTTTATGAATCGCGGCAGTGATGTGCAGATTGTTGAGTTGACCCCTGATGGAATAAAGGTCTTTGGCTG
>SABV01000720.1 GCA_009928855.1 Erysipelotrichia bacterium
TGAAGACAACCGTATACAGCTCAACGAGACCCTTTGCAAAATAGGGGCTGCCTTTATCTCTTACTACAACGGCACAAATATGTCAGAGAGGATTCTTGCGGAAGTTGAACTGATTGTTGAGGCAATCTTTCAGAATCGCATCAATGCTACATTTCACAAGTTTCTCAGGGTGTTTGAACATGTCGAAAACATCGGTATGGGTATGGAAAAACACCCGACCTTTCTGCACTGTCTTTCGCTGAATGAAGAGAACCTGGCCGATTATCTGTTCATGTTCCACTTCAACCAGGCAGTGCAGGCGAAAAATTTTATGGCATCGACCGATTCGATTCTACAGGGCAACGCGCATGGTATAAAGGTTGTATACGCTACCGGCAACAGTCTGAAAAATCTCACCATCAGGCCATTTGGCCAGCACAGTGTATTACGTGAGCTTTTTGCGAAACTTACTCATTATCCGCAGCCTTCGCCGGAGTTCATTGAACTTGACGGGGAAACCTGGATCGCCGCCGGGTTCGTCAGCCGAATTATCGCTGACGTATGCCTGGTTGCGCTGTCGCCGAGCAGTGCGATCGACCGGCAGCTGGCCATCGAAAAGCAGCAAATGCTCGGCATAATGCTGGTCAATATTCTGCTGGTGCTAGGAATTTCGCTGATCTTCGTGCAGACTCTTCTACGTCCGGTGGATCTACTGCAATCGGCAACCAGAGCTATAAAAGCTCGCGACTTTTCATATCGCATCGACGAACGCGGAAAAGATGAATTTGGCCAGATGTCGCGAATTTTTAACATCGCCCTGCGCGACCTTGAAGAAATGAGTATCGCGCGTGATGTTCAGCAGCAGCTGTTTCCAAAGCAGCAGGTCGATACCGGCGACTATGATTTGTTCTGCAAAACCATCACCATGGCCGATCTCGGTGGTGACTATCTCGACGTTTTTTCACTCGATGACCACAGGTTCATAATGGTGCTCGGTGATGTGGCCGGGCATGGTGTTGGCGCTGCCATGATCATGGCCATGGCCAAGTCGGCAATGCTGAATTTGAGCGAATTGCTTGACCAGCCAAGCGAACTGCTGGCACGCCTGCATGGCCTGATTTACCG
>SABV01000721.1 GCA_009928855.1 Erysipelotrichia bacterium
ATATGGGACTCTTGTTAATTCAGGTCAATTCTGCGGTCTGACCAGCGAACAGGCCATCGAAAAAATGATTGCCTGGCTTGATGAAAACAAGCTCGGAAGTGGCCGCGTCAATTATAAACTGCGCGACTGGCTTATTTCACGCCAGCGTTACTGGGGCGCGCCGATTCCGATAGTTCATTGTGACTGTTGTGGCGAGGTTCCGGTGCCAGACGACCAGTTGCCGATCACATTGCCTGAAATAAAAGAATTCAAGCCGGGTGCTGACGGCAAATCACCCCTGGCTTTTATCGAAGAATGGGTTAATACCACTTGTCCCAAATGTGGCAAGCCCGCACGTCGCGAGACCGATACCATGGACGGTTTTGCCTGTTCGTCATGGTATTTTTTGCGTTTTATAAGCCCTAAGCTTGCTACTGCAGCTTTTGATAAAGAAGCTGGCAAATTCTGGTTGCCTGTCGACCTCTACGTTGGTGGGGCCGAGCATGCGGTAATGCATCTCTTATACGCCCGTTTCTGGACTAAAGTCATGTATGATGCCGGACTGGTGCCTTTTATCGAACCATTTGCAAAACTACGCAATCAGGGTATGATGCTTGCCGCCGACGGTACTAAAATGAGCAAGTCAAAAAATAACGTCATCACTCCCGATGAAATAGTCGAAAAATATGGCGCCGATACCCTGCGTGCTTTTATTTTGTTTCTGGGTACATTTGAGCTAGAAGTTTCTTGGTCTGATGAAGGTGTCAGAGGCATGAACCGCTTTATTAACCGTGTTTATGATCTGATCAGCGAAAATCCCGGTGGTGACGCGAAAGCCGAAGGCAAAGATGCCGAAGCGCTTAACAGGGTTCTGCATCGCACCATAAAAGCCGTCAGCAACGATATCGAAAATTTCAGTTTTAATACCGCTATCGCTCGCCTGATGGAACTCACCAACGCAATGCTTGAGGCTGTCAAAAAAACTCAACTGGCTTCAACCTCGCTGTGGCGAGAAGTTGCTCAGACTATGTTAAAACTGATGGCACCGATTACGCCGTTCCTCGCTGAAGAACTGTGGCAGAGTGTTGGTGGCGCAGGTTCTGTGCATCAGCAGAAGTGGCCTGC
>SABV01000231.1 GCA_009928855.1 Erysipelotrichia bacterium
GATTTTCAGAAGGTCATTGAAAAACTGCTTATGGATGAGCTACTATATAAGCCATAAAAGCCATAATTCTGCAAAGAGGTGCATTGATGCCATTTTATACATATAAACCCAGAGAACCCGAAAAAAGCTGCGACTATTGTCGTGATGGCTTTGACACAATTCAGGGCATAAGAGAAGACGCTCTTGAAACCTGCCCCGAATGTAATAACCCGGTTGTAAGAATCATATACGCCGCTACTGAACTAAAAGACAAGTCAACTAAAACCATGCTGTCTGATGACAATTTAAAAAAACACGGTTTCAAAAAACTGGTCAATAAAGGCGGCGGCCAATACGATGAAGTTGTCTGAACTGGCTCTGCCAGGCATACCTTATCGTGGTGATCTGCTTGAGGTTCATGCAAATGCAACCCCGTTCGCTTTTTCGAGGATTTTGCTGAAAAACAAGGTTTTGCAACTGGCGATTTCTTCTCTCTCGGCCAACGAAAAAGAGATTAAAGAGCATATTTCAGGGCAGGTAGAATCATGGTTGAAAGCACAAGCCAGGCGTGCATTCTGCGAAAAAGTCGAGCAGCAGAAAAAAATGCACGGTTTTTCTTATAAAGCAGTGTCTCTCAAAGACACAAGGTCACGCTGGGGAAGCTGCTCAGCCCGGGGAAACCTGAACTTTAACTGGCGACTCATAATGGCTCCTGATGGGGTTTTATCTTACGTTGTCACTCACGAAACTGCCCATTTAAGCCACATGAACCACTCAAGAGAATTCTGGGAACTGGTTGCCCAAAGATGCCCTGATTACCTGCAAATGAAAAACTGGCTCCTGGTAAATGGAGCCAGTCTGATGAACTGGAGACTTACGGTTCGATAACAGTCAGAAAGCCCGCTGCTGTTTCGTTTCCCTGGAGTTGCTCAAATTTAAGAATGTCTCTTATTCTGTTCTTGAGGGTCTGCAATTTTGCCTTGCCCTCATCATTGCCGGCTGCGAAGAACGTTGTGAATTCTTCTACAAGAGAGTAGTCTCCGGTGCCAACTCCTTCGCGAATAGAGCTTATCAGCTCATCTTCACGCATGGTTATTTTTTGAAACGCGAAATCATAATCGATTTCGGCAGCAGAACGATCAACGTCTGCATCAGCGCTCAGCAGCAGGCCTGCCGATTCATCAAAACCTGCATTGCTTATTTCTTCCATGATGCTTCGAGCTCTTGAACGACTGGTTCTTCTGGCAGAAGATGAAGATGAGCCTGAGCGTGCTATGCGCGGCGCTCCATTTTGCGCTGAAATAGTGCGAACAGCAAACGAAAAGGCCGCGGGAGCTGCTCCTTTGGCAAAAGCCTGTTCGATCTTCATGGTTTCGGGGCCGCGGTTTATAATAATTAACATCATGCGATCGTGAGCTGTTGTATGAGAAAAAACTTTAGAGGCTTTGAACTCTGTCACGTCAAGCCAGTCAACAAGCGGTTCTTTTTTACCATCTGATGAATACCTGACTAATGCAACATCGAAATCGTTCGAATAATTGGTAGCGCTGATTTTTTGGCCGGCGAATGAAACCCTGAACTGCCGACCCTTAAACGAGACCGGGTTGATCTGCACTGCCTTGGCCGACCAGCATTTTACGCTTCCCTTGCCTTCAAATGGCGCTGAACTTATTTTTATTTCGGGCGTCAGAGCAAGTCTTGCCAGACTTTTTTCGTAGCTATATGTACCCTGTTCGATACGATCGTCATTGAGATAATTGGCGACGCAAAAATTTCTGAAGAGGTTTCGGGCGTTGTTTTTTATACCCTGCTTTTTGATAGCGGCGTTGAGCCCTGAAAAACCTTGCGAAGTCTGTGCAACCATGCGCCTCACAAATGCCCGCCTGCGGTCATCGGTGCTGGCAATACGGGTAGAAATATACTGCGACCAGAGATATACCTGGCCATAATTGGCGATCATATCGTCATTAGACCAGGCCGCCATATTGTTATCAGGGTTGCGCATAAAAGCCTGAACCTGCGGGGGATGCCCGTATCCGCACAAAAATGGTGCAAGCTGCGAAAGACTCTCATTTACCCAGGTAAACTCTTTGGGGTCGTTGTTCCAATGAATCATGTGCTGAAACTCATGGGCAATGACGCTCAAAAACTTGTCGGTAGAGGGGTCAGAAGGATAAATATCCAGATAGAGCATTTCCCGTTCGTTACTGTTTGGATATTTGCTCTTGGTGTAACAGTCGCCTGCATTAAAATAGCCTGCCGTAAAACCCTTTTGCCCTTGCTCAGGGTTATATGTGTCCTGGATATCAAGGAGCAGCAGGGTTATGCGAGAATCGCCATCGATACCGGGGTTCCACTCATTGCCGAACATAGATCGGCACTCTGGGTAGATGCGGTTGTCGAAAGTGGTGGCTATTTTGCCTATGCCTGCAGCATCGATTCGGCGACTGTTCTGCTGAAGATAGACGTAGCAATGCTTACCTATCTTCTTCAGCTGGGCATTGATTTTTTCGGGGGCATTCCTTTTTATGTTGTAAGTATTAAAAACTGCCATATCACCAACTTCAGGCGGTTTAATGTCGGCGTAGGCAACCCCTGCCGGAACTCGTCTCACTGCCTCTCCGTTGATGTCTTTGAATTCGGTTTCTGCAAGCGCCATAGTTTCGCGGGCAAAATGTTGAGTCAAATCTATAGACTCCTGGGTATAGCCCGGAGACGCCATTAAAAGAACAAGGGCCGCAACACAGGCCATTTTTAATGAAAATTTCGACATGAAAGCAGCAGTCTCCTTGTTTTGCGGTTGCACCCGTTAAGTATACAGATTTTTTTCTTTACCCGCCATATTGAATTTGATAAAAAAGTCATAAGTGGCAAAAAAAATGTGATATAATCGGGCTCTATGATAGACTATTACAAAATACTCGAAGTTTCGCAGACCGCGAGCAAAGACGAAATAAAAAAGGCATTCAAACGCCTGGCAAAAAAATATCACCCAGATATAAATAAGGGCGATCACAAGGCCGAAGAAAAGTTCAAAGAAATTTCTGAGGCATACGAAGTGCTTGGGCGCGATGATGAGCGCAAAAAATATGATGCGGCACGATCAGGCCGCGGGTCTTTCAATTTCGAGGGTTTTTCGAAAGACGGGCCATTTGGTGACTTTTATTCATCTTCTGGCGGCGCTTCAGATATGTTTGCCGAAATTCTGAAAAGTTTTAACATTGGCGGTGGTTCGCGCAAAAGTGGCGGGTCACCATTCGACAGCTTTGAAAGTTTTTTTTCGCGTAACACCTCACATCCGCGTTCGCATCCCCAGTCGTCTGCCACGCTCAAAGTGCCGCTTAAAACTGCTGTTGCCGGCGGCAAGGTTCAAGTGAGCGGTCTACCTGGCGGCACCCAGACAATTGATATTCCGGCCGGCTCGGCCAACGGTTCTGTTTTTAGAGCCACTACCTCTTCGGGTACTTTTAATCTGCAACTTGAAATAGAGGATGAGCACCCTTTTAAAGTAAAAGGTCACAATATTGAGACAACAATATGTATAAACATTGCCCAGGCTGTATTAGGCAGTAAAATAAAGTTAAAAGACCCTCGAAATCAGGATTTTATTTTGTCTGTACCCTCCGGTTGCCAGCATGGCGACACGTTGAGACTGCGCGGGCTTGGCCTGCCTGGCGGAGACCTGCTTGTAAAAATCGAAGTAGCGATTCCCCGCGATCTGACAGACGACGAAAAGAAAACTTTCGTCGAGCTTGCCGGTCGTATGAACTGGCGCTATTAGGAAATTCCCGTAAACAGTTTGAACTGAAGCAATCATGTGGTAAGATTACTGCATGAAAAGAAACAAAATTGCGCTTGTTGTGATTTTTCTGCTGGTAGCAGCTGGTAGTTTCGCCCAGAACCTGAAACCCCTGAAGGGTATCTCAATCATGCTAGACCCAGGTCACGGCGGAACCGATCCAGGTGCAGTTGGCCCCACAGGGCTCAAAGAATCTGCCGTAAACCTTCGGGTTGCGCGTTATCTGAGAGATCTTTTGCGAGCTGATGGCGCTGATGTAATGATGACTCGCGAGGGCGACACATCTCTTTCTCTTGGAGAACGCGTCATACTGGCCGATAAGCACCGACCCGATCTCTTTGTTTCAATTCATCACAATGCTTCACTTAAGCCGGTGCTTAAAAATCGGGGCGAAATTTATTATAATGCCATAGACCATGGGCTCTCACGCATTGTTGGGCGCAACATGACTGATGAGCTTATAAAGCTTGGTTTTGGTGACGAATCAATAATTGTTCCGGCAGGTTTTTTCGTATTGCGCAACAACCCCTCATCATCGATTCTCACAGAGGGCAGCTATATCTCGATACCCGCTGTTGAAAAAGGCCTTAAAACCGGCAAAGCTCTGACCAACCAGGCCGAAGCTCTCAGGCGTGCAATCAAAGAATCTTTTAAAGATGGTATTCTCAGAATCAACATGGTGATTCCTGAAGAACCGCTTAAAATAGACACTTCATATTTTAATCTTATTTTTTCGGCGAATAAAAATATCAGCAGAGTGCACGCTCGTCTCACCCCCGAAAAAGACATGGGGTTTGCTTTTGACAAGCTTCCCGGCGTTGAAAACGTATATCGTTTTTACAACACTGCTCCGATGGTCAGCGGCAACTATGAACTACAGATGACTTTTACCAGCACCGACGGTTCTTATTCGGCACGCACTCGCGTCAAACTCCAGGTGAGTCTGCCATTTGCCAAAAGCATTATCAAACCGACCGCTCCATTTATCGCTGAAGGTTTCAAGGGTCGGTTTCCTGTCGAAATTACTCTGTTCGATGAACAGGGCAAATTGAATGCCCGCTCTGTGCCGGCCTCTCTTATTTACGGCGAAACAAGCTCTACGCAAGCTGTTACTGCCGCAAATGGCAAGACTACCCTTTATCTCGATCTGACAGGCAACGAAAAACAGAATGTCGAAACCAGCCTGATCATCGACAAAAAAGTTGTTGCCAAAACCGATATTGCAGTTAAAGTGCCAAGTCGCCGTTACATACTGGGTCGTCTTATCAGCAGTGATGGTAACGGTATTCAGGGCGCCAGAATCAAATACGCAATCAACAGCACCACAATCACCGGGCCTGATGGGCATTTTTACTGTGATTACCCGTTTATTTACGGCAATGTAAAACTTTCGATTCAACCGCCGCCAGGCTATAAAACCCAGGATTATTGGGTCAGAACAGCCGGAGAACTGGTGACTCTGCCTCTTGTAAAATTGACACCAATATCAGCCGGTCTGCTTGGCAAGAGAGTTGCCATCATGGCTCCGATGAGTTTTGACAACCTCATTCGCAAACTGGTAAAGCCCCTGATGGCGGCCGGCGCAGAAATTGTAAGACTGAATCTGCCTGAAAACCAACGGAACCCTGAGTATCAGGCTGTTCTAGAGGCTAATTTACAACAGAATCTCGATCTGATAATTTCATTTAAAAGAGAAGTCGCCGGCAGCATTTCGGTGCGCCACTATCACCGCGGTGGCAAAGGAAAACGTCTCGCAGACGCTCTTAGCTTCAGTCTTGCTGCAGAGCAACCCCCTGTTATTGTAAAAACTGCCGCTGGCAGTGATTATGAAATAGGTCATACTGGTGCAACTGCTGTTGTTATCTCATTTCCTGAGCAGATGCCCCCCGATTACCCAGAAAAATTGATCGCTCACCTTGCCCGGGTTCTACAAACCGGCTATTAAATTTATAAACCAGAGGAAATATGGAACAGGAAAAAATTCAGACGCCCACACAAGAAGAACGATATCACAACGAAACTCACTGCCCGAGTTGCGGTCGATTTGTCGGAAT
>SABV01000722.1 GCA_009928855.1 Erysipelotrichia bacterium
TCCGAACTTTACAATTGACACTAATCCACCGCAGATCACCAACGCAAACATTGGCATAATCAACAACAACCCCGAAAACTGGGTCGCAAACGTAGGGGGCTATACAGGCATCAACGGTGCGATTCAACCTGATGCTATCGTCGCATCGCTTACAATAGCTACCGCCAGCGATCTTCTCGGCAATGGCATGGCATATATTGATCTATCGCCGATTGACGGCACATCGACCTATCGCCTCGACACAATTACCGGAGCACTCGCAGAAACCGGCATTCCCTTTGCTCTCGCAACCGAAACCTTCGATCTTGCAACCAGAACCTTCAGAATTTATGCTCGCGACAAATCAGGCAACCGATCATGGGTAGCCAAAACACTTGCCGTAGACAGCAAACGCCCTGAACTGGCTTCTGCCACTTACGATGGCCGAACCCTCATGTTGACTTTCTCAGAAGCCATCAGATCAGAAACATTAAAAAACAACATGGGTGCTGAAGTTATCAGAATCGGCTACAAGTTCGATCATACCGACTGGCAGATCCCGAACAAATCAGTAGCACCACTTAACGAAAACGATATCCTCTACACAGAGGGAGACAGCAAGATTATTGGTATCGAACTGTCGTCGGGCACCAAAAAAATCATTTCTGACTGGGGAAAACGAGATTTATACATTTCTATCAGCCAGAATGATTCGACCACAGGCGAAGATAACGTGGCAAGTCTTGCACTTGATATCTCAGGCAACTGGTTGAGACCGATATCACGCAACATTACCACCTTTAAGATCACAATAACCAATGATTACACGGTCAGACCGAATCTGGTCACCGGTCGATACAACGCAACCGACGACCCCGGTTATCTCTACATCGACTTTGACAAGGATGTAGATGCTTACACTGTAAGCCCGGAGTCTTTGCGAAGCCTGGCCATCTGGTATAACCGTTCTTCGGCCAACGAAAACTGGCTGAACCGATACCGACTCAACTTGAATGCCACAGACACGTTCGACTCATCTGACCCTGAAAATACTACTCAAACGCTACGCGTCGGCCTGTCTCAAGAAGCACAGGACTGGATTGCTCTAAAATACACACGAA
>SABV01000723.1 GCA_009928855.1 Erysipelotrichia bacterium
GGCATGAGCTTTCTCAGGCAATCAAACAGGCTATTATTGCCGCCGCCGGGGATAACGACGGCAACCCGATTCAGAAATCACTCTTGCTAGACTTTGCTACCAACATAAACCTTGTATCGACCGATAGCAAACGCCTTGCAATCAAGCAGCTCGACAAGCTGACGGTGCATGAATCGCTGAAAAAACAGTTTATCGTGCCGACAAAGGCTGCCAATGAAGCCGCTGCAATGTTTGACAAATGCACTGACGCCGAAATCGGGATTTACAAAGAACAGCTTGTATTCCGGCGCGATAATGTGACCATGCTGACGCGATTGGTCGATGGTCGTTTTGCTCAGTATGAGCGCGTAATTCCGAAGAATTGCAGCATTACCGCAACCGTCTACCGCAAAGAAATCGGGCAGGCAATCAAGAGCCTGATACCCATTGCAAAAAACAATAACTTTCTTATCTGGATTGACTTTTCGGCAGATGAGCTGAAAATGAGTGCAGATGGCCGCGAAAACGGAAATGGCTCAACCGCGATACCATGCAAGATGAACGGCAACGACATCAAAATCGGGTTTAATGCTCAGTTTTTGCAGGCTTTTATCGGGGCCGCCGATACTGAGGAAGTCAAGATTGAAATGACCACGCCAAGTTATCCGGCATTGTTCACGGCGGGAATCGAAGATAAGTTCCAGACCGTAATTATGCCAATGTCGAACTGAGGAGTAATCATGCGAAAACTAGCAACAATCAGAAGAATCAGAGAAGTAATCGAAATTCCAAAAGCTGAAAATATCTGCCTTGTGCTGATAGACGGCTGGCAATGTGTGGCGCAGAAGGGGGAATTTGCCCCCAACGACCTTTGCTGCTATTTCGAGATTGATAGCATCTTGCCCGACAAGCCTTGCTTTGAGTTTATGCGCCCACGTAAATTCAGAGTAAAAACTATCAAGTGCATGAAACAGCTTTCGCAGGGGCTTGCGAAGCCGCTTTCGTTGCTGAAAGAATTTACAAATAAGCAGTTTGTAGAGGGTGACGATGTTACCGACATAATCGGCGTTACAAAGCATGACCCAGAAGCAGATCAAGAGGCAAAAATCACTCGCCCAA
>SABV01000232.1 GCA_009928855.1 Erysipelotrichia bacterium
GCGATTAAAGACAGTGCAAGTATTAAAGCTTTGAGTTTCATATTGTCTCCTTAATGATGTTATCTTAAAACCTGTTAATAATAGTTTAAACTAAATTGCTTTAATGTCAAACTAATTTTTGCCAAGCATAAACCTGAGCGGAATGCTTAATCTGTTTGCCCATGCTGCTTCACAGTGAGTTGCCTTTTCGTCAAAATACCCCATTAGATTTTGCCCTTCTATAAAGCCTCGTTTTAGCAGTAACTTCATCATGGTGAAGTAACTGTCTGCTATTGATGGCTCGTATTCACCTGTATCAAGATATATTTTTGCCTGAAGAGGCAGAGCAATTTTAGTGGTCTGAGAGAATATTTGGCTATAGGTTTTTTGAAAGGCAGACGACAAGCACCCAGCCATGCCAAAGATGTCGCTGAAGGCACATACCATCTGAAAAGACATGAGTCCGCCCATTGAAGAACCCATAATAGCGTTGTCGCAAGCTAGTTTCGAAACGTTGAATTTTTTTTCGATAAATGGCTTAACTTCGTTAACAACGAAATTGGCATAAGCTTTGCCTTCTTTGGTAAACAAATTCAGCTCTTGCATACGATCAGGCGAATTCGGTATGCCAACAACAATGCAGTGGCGAAGTTCGTCCTGCTTGAGCATTTCGGTTATCGTTTCATCTACTTTCCAGTCAGCCCCGGCAAAAGAAGAGGCTGGTTCAAACAAATTCTGACCATCGTGCATATATATCACCGCAGCTGGCGACCCCTTCTCGGTATAACTGTCAGGGAGCCAGACCTGTATCGGTCTTTTGTATTTAAGCCCTTTGCATGAGAACTCGTCATATTCAAGCAGGCGCCCTTTAACCGGGTCAGACTCTAAAACCTGTTTGTCGAGCCAGTCAAGAATTTCTACTTTAACTTCTTTGTTTTTATTGGCTTTGATTATCAGGTTGTTCGGTGGAATATCTGCAAGATTGTATATGCCCTGTGTTCTCCAGCTGCCGCGTGTTACTTTACACTCCACTATGCTGTCTTTTGGGGTATTAAATTTTACAGAGTAATGGTCTGGCGAAGATTCTTGCAGAATTTTTCCGGCCGGATCCCAGTCTCCGAGGTCTGGCAAATTGCCGGTAATAAATAGATGTTCATTATCAGGAAGCTCCGCTTTGAGATTTATCTTGAGGGTTATGGTGCAGTCGTTTGATGAATGTGTTTGCATTGCTTAAAGTCCTGTTAAAAAATAAACCGCCCGGTAGAGCCCGGGCGGCGGGTTTTACAGTGCCCCAACCATAAGTTCGGCTACTTTTCGGTTAAATCCGGCAGGGTCTGGCAGTTGGCCGCCTTCAGCCAGAAGCGCTTGACCATAGAGGAGTTCGGCGTATTCTGCGAGTTTCGGATTCTTGTTGTCACGGGCAAAGATCTCGTGCATCTTGCTCAGGAGTGGGTGGCCCGGATTAAGTTCGAGAGTTCTTTTGACCTGCGGAACATCTTTGCCGGAAGCTTTTAAAAGGGCCTCAAGATGAGGTGTCATTTCACCCTCTTCGCTCACCAGGCAAGCTGCTGAAGAACTCATGCGACCAGAAAGCTTGACGGCTTTGATATGTTTTTCGAGCTTTGTCTGAACGAGTTCAAGCAGAGACTTCCATTCTTCTTCTTTCTGTTTAAGGGTTTCGCTTGCTTTTTTCCGTTCTTCTTCTGAGCCGAGTTCAAGGCTGCCGCGGGCAGCAGATCTGATTTTTTTAGATTTATATTCTGATGTGTATTGTACCCAGACTTCGTCTACGGGGTCTGTCATGAGCAATACTTCATAGCTGCGATCCCTGAAAGCTTCAAGGTGAGGGCTGTTTTCGATTACTTCTCTTGATTCACCGGTCAGATAATATATTTTGTCCTGTTCGGGCTTCATGCGCTCGACATATTCTGCCATGGTGTAGTAATCGCCGGGCGATGCGGTGCTCTGAAAAAGGCAGCATTCAAAAAGCTTTTCGCTGTTTGCAGGTTCTTTAAAAAGACCTTCTTTTATCACTGCACCAAAATGTTTCCAGAATGCGACATACTTTTCTCTGTCCTCGTTAAGCATTTTCTTAAGAGTATCGAGTACTTTGCGGGTAACCGTCTTGCGGATAGTCTGAATCTGGCGGTCATGCTGAAGAATTTCGCGCGAAATGTTCAGAGATAAATCTTCTGAGTCAACCACGCCTTTAACGAATCTGAGATAGTCTGGAATCAGCTCTTCACAGTCGTTCATAATGAAAACGCGTTTTACATAAAGATTTATGCCGCGTTTTGAGTTAGGCATGAAAAGGTCAAAACCTGGTTTTTCAGGGATAAAGAGTAGAGAATTGAACTCGTTGGAGGTGCCTTCAGCTTTGAAGCTCAGCCATTTTAACGGAGCACTCCAGTCATGACTTATATGCTTGTAGAATTCGTGGTATTCGTCTTCTGTTACTTCTTTTTCGGGGCGCAGCCAGATAGCTTTCATTGAATTGAGAACTTCATCTTCAACGACAGTTTCTTCTTTTGCCCCTTCTTTGGCTTTGCCATTCTCGTCGCGTTCAATTGTGGTTCTTTCAACTTGCATTCTGATCGGGTAGCCGACAAAGTCAGAGTATTTTTTGACAACCTGTCGCAATACCCATTCCTGGGTGAAATCCTGAAAATCTTCGTCTTCTTTGTCTTCAGGCTTTAGATGCATCGTGACGCTGGTTCCCTGGGTGTCGCGAGTGGCTTCAGCAAGAGTGTAGTTGCCTTCGCCCGTTGAAGACCAGGCCCATGCCTCTTTTTCGCCGGCTTTTCGACTTATAAGCTCGACTTTATCTGCTACCATAAAGCTGGAGTAAAAGCCGACGCCGAATTGTCCGATCAACTCAGGCATTCCGTCTTTCTTTTCGCTCGCTTTTTTAAGCATTTCTGCAAATTCGCCGGTGCCTGATTTTGCAATGGTTCCGATATAATCTATGATTTCATCGTGGGTCATACCAATGCCATTGTCGGCAATGGTAAGAGTTCGCTGTTTCGCGTCTGCGGTAATTCTTATATGCAGATCATCTGTCATTCCGCGTAGATTTTCGCTGGTCAATGAGGCGAATTTGAGCTTATCTAGAGCGTCTGAAGCATTAGAAACCAGTTCTCGAAGAAAAATTTCCTTGTGTGAGTATACAGAGTGAATCATCATGTCGAGAAGTTGTCTGGCTTCTGTCTTAAATTCGTGCGTGGTTGTGCCCATTATTCGTGAACTCCTTTCGCTTTGTTCTGGTTAGATTTTCAAAAAATATTTAAACAACAAATTGCCAAAAAGCGCAATATGTAATTTACATGTAGTGCGCTGTGTTGGTCTCAATAGAGGATTAACGTCGCCTCTGTCTGTTACTTGGGAAGCGGGGTTTCGGTGCCGACTGACGAATCTCAGGTCTTGCAGGCGCCGCAGTTTCGTGGTCGATACCCCTGCCGGCTTTAATAAGATTCTGATGAAATGAGTCTATGAGTAATAGAAGCATTTCTTCGCCGTGTTCATGCTCTGACAGCTCTTTTAATAAGCCATGATAGCGCTTTGTGCGTTCTCTAACCGCTGAAGATGCATCTCTGAGCATGGCTTCGAGATGAGCTGCAAGTTTTTCGGAAAGCCTTGTTCTGACCTGTTCTTCTGTCGGTAAGGGCCGCTCTTCAAGGGATATCCCGGCTCTGCGTGCAAATTTTTTAAGATCAGCAGCTTCCAACTGACTGACCAGGCTGATGGCTATGCCGCGATTGCCGGCCCTGGCCGTGCGTCCTGCCCGATGAATATACTGGTCAGTGTCTTTGTGCATATCATAAATGAAAACGTATTCAAGGTTGCTTATGTCTATGCCTCTAGCAGCGATATCGGTGGCAACAAGAAAGCGCAGATTCTTTTTTTTCAGGCGTGCCATGACGTCTTCGCGTGCGCTCTGGCTTAGATCGCCGCTTATCTGATCTGCGTCATAGCCGAATCTTTTTAGCAAAGCAGCAACATATTCGACTTCGTTACGAGTATTGCAAAAAATTATGGCGTTGTCGGGGTCTTCAAGTTCGATTATGCGCATCATTGCACGGTCTTTTTGCATTGGATCCACGGTATAAAAAATGTGATCCATTTCCGAAATATGCACGCCATCCCCTGAAAAACTCAAAAACTCGGGGTTATTGAGAAACTGGTTTGCCAATCTTTTAACGCTATCGGCCATAGTCGCAGAAAACATGGCCGCAGTGCGCTGCCGTGGCAAAAATTCACGAATGCGCACCATGTCACGATAAAAGCCCATCGACAACATTTCGTCCGCTTCGTCAAATATAAGATATTTCATTGTCTTTAAAGACAGGCTGCCTTTAATTAAATGGTCGAGCAGGCGTCCAGGTGTGCCGATTACAAGCTGTACACCGCTTTTGAAGGCATCAAGCTGAGGTTTGTAAGAGGTTCCGCCATAAACGGGCACCGCGGTAATATTCATGCCCTCAGTCAGTAATTTAAATTCATTGTAAACCTGTGAGGCCAGTTCACGGGTCGGAATAAGAATCAACGCCTGGCAGCCCGCGCCTGAATTTTTGAGCCGCTCACAGATGGGTAGCAGAAAAGCTGCAGTTTTGCCGCTGCCTGTTCTTGACTGAACAATCACATCATGATTTGCCATCAGATAGGGCGCAACCCCTGCCTGAACAGGCATCAGCTCTTTCCAACCGCGCTTGCTTATAGCTTTTTGAATTTCGTCGCTGAAATCATCTATCTGCGCCGGCGGAAGAATTTCAACAAAGCTGCTCGGAGCATCGTGCTGCATTTGTTCGGTTCCATTTTCCTGTTCCATCTGTAATTTATTACCTTTCTCGTTCATTGTTCGTTTTCTTTTAATTTGCCTGCCATTCTAAGAGTCTTTTGCGCTGCTGTCAAAACCTTAAAATATTTCTGTGGTTTTTTTGCCTCGCAAGAGGCCGGAATAAAATTTTTCATGAGGCAAAATTACCGCGTCAATATGTGAAGCTTTCTTTAAAATTGTTCATATAAAGCTTTCAGTGGGTAGGCATATTTGGTTTGAGTATCATGGCACAAAAGTTGCTGAATATATTGCATATAGATAAAAATAAGGACAAGTTTTCGGCTCCAGAGTCTGAATAGGTTTTTTAGAGTGTGTAATTAACAAGGTTCTAGCAGATTTTTTTGGTGGATGCCCTTGTGATGCCACATGCTAGGCGCTGGCTCTGACGATAAAATATGCAATATGGTTGCCCCAAAGGTTGGTTGGTGGTCAAGGAGCTGAATAAAACCCCGGCTTGGCCGGGCTTTTTTTTTATCTACTTCTCGATATGTTTGTCTTTTTCTTCTTCTTGAGAATCCTTATCGGTTACTTCTGAGTCGTCATCATCTGACACCAGGAGCTTCTCCAGAGGATTTGGTTCTTCGTTGCCTTCATTATCCTGGTTATTGTTCTCCTGGTCTGGCTTGAAAAAGAAAAAAACCACCAGAAAAAGTATTAAAAAAAACAGATCTGCCGCATATTTTATCCAGAAGGGGCTCGATGCTTCGTTCAAGGTCTCAGTCCCCCCTTTAGCCGGCTAAAAGAATTTAGCCACTTCTGTAGACGGGCTGTGAGGTCGTCTGTGAACATTTTTACAAATGCCGCTGCTTTGGCCGCGTCGAAGGAGGGTTGTCCCTCGCCATGGTGACTCAACAAAACTTCTCCTGGTGGTGGAAAAAGCCATATCCCTTCTTCTGGCACGTAATCATCGCTTTGAGGCGTGTAATTGTCTGAATTTACCAGTTCAGGGAAAAAATGCAGCATGGTGGCAGTTTCTTCTATTGCTGCATGTCC
>SABV01000724.1 GCA_009928855.1 Erysipelotrichia bacterium
CCCTGACCAAACGAAGAAACACTCAAAACACCGGCTGCGAGATCAGCGTAAGGACTCTGCAAATCTGGGTTTTTCATGGCGCTGATAGTGAATTCAAGGTCTCTGGGGTCAAATTCAGTGCCATCATGCCACTTCAGGCCCTTTTTCCAGACGGCCTCAAGAATCACCGTGCCGTTCTCACCACGACTGAGGTAGTAAGAATCAAAAAGATACGGTTCAAAAGAGCCGTCAGCAAGCTTACGCAAAGGCGAAGCATGCACAAAATTACCAACCATTGCGCCATGTTCAGAATTCGTATGCGCAACGGGATTTAGTTCTAATGGGTCACCGTAAACTCCCAGACGCACAACTTTACCGGTTGAATCATTTAGCATGGCAGTTATTTCGCCTGGCAAAACGTCTTTTTTGCCACAACCTGTAACAACAAAAGAAGAGGCGATAAGCAGAATAAAGAATATATTGCGAAAATGTTTCATATTATCCCTTGTTTTCAATTGAGATAAGCAGGTTATTCCTGCAGCAACTGCGCGGGAATGGTCGCACCTGGTGCTTGCTGAGGAGGTTCTACTTCGGCTGGCAGCGGCTCAACTTCGGCAGGTAGATGATTATAGCGCACCAGCAGATTTTCAGCCCAGTCGCGGGTATTCGTACCAACCATTTTTGATTCAGCAAGGCTTGTCAGAAGCGGCATAGCTTCGAGAATTTTTCCAGAGTCGATAAGGCTACGACTCAGATTCACTTCTGTTTCGGTAATTGAAGCAACAAGACCGACGGCATGCTCTCTTATTTCGGACGGAGAGGCGGCAGAAAGGGCTGTTTTTTCGAGGTGATTGCGTGCCAGCTTGAGGTTTTTGGACCTGAGATAAACCACACCCAGATCACGATGATAAACCATATTATCTGGTTGCAGAACCAGAGCCTTTTTTAGGGCGTCTTCGGCCTGTTGCTGTTTGCCAAGATTAGAAGCAGCAATGCCAATTATATTAAGCATGGTCGGGTCACGATCTTCGACCTGAGCCGAAACTGATGCGGCATACAACAGAGCGTCTTCCCACTTGAGAAGACCGGCCTTAACTGCGGCCAAAGA
>SABV01000233.1 GCA_009928855.1 Erysipelotrichia bacterium
CATTCTTCTGGCAATCGGAAACCTGGTGCCAAATGCAAGCTGCAGATCTTTTACATCGCGTTTTGTGCCGAGATATTCGCCGCCAACCAGTTTTCCAAAGTCTTCAGAACGATGATCTTCGGTATAAGCAACACCATAACTATATTTTGGTCTTCTGGGAATCGGCTCTTCGAGAATGTTGTGTTCGAGATAGTCGGTGATCGAAAACTTGTTTTCGACTTCATCTTCGTAGATATGACCGGTAAAAGCCAGACTGGTCCAGTCGTAAATATCGCGTTCATTCACCTTGGCCTGCAGAGAGGCTTCTCTGCCCTGAATCTGACTCAAGCCGGCCGGATTGTAAAAAGTAGCCGATTCGTCGTCTGACAAACCGATGAAAGCACCGCCCATACCCCTTGAACGCGCAGACTGCGCGCGCACTTCAGTGGCAGAAGCGACAAAAAACATAAAGAGCAATAGCAGCAACCCTGCCATTCGAGTGGATTTCTGTCGATTCATCAGCGCGGGCCTCCTTGAGAAAACTGATTCTGGTGTTTTAATCTTAATCGTCATTAGTTGGGCAAAAGTTAACATAAATCAATCTTTCTTCTTTACCGGCATAAATCCGCCAGGTGTTTTTGGCACCGGTTTAAAACCATCAGTGCCCGGATTTGTCTGTGTCACCGGCTTCAACGGCACAAACCCTGAGTTGCCAGAACCAGCTGCAGGCTGTGCAACAACAGGAGCCTTAACCGGAGCAACTTCCTGGGTTTCGGCCGAAGTCTTAACCGAGGGTTTGCTATTGGCTGAACTATAACGTTGGCCGCCGGCATACACGAATGGAATAGCGGCATACTCAATATTTTCACGGTATGGTTCTGATTTGAAGTTTCTCAACAGCTTATACTGGTCTTCACCTTCAGGAACAATGATATCCATGACCGGCGGGTCACCGTAGGTATCATGACCGCCACCAAAGTCGTCAGTGGTTGCAAAGGCACGAACATCGCGATTCAACAGGCGATTTAACGATACTATGTTGCTGAAGCCCATAGAAAGGCACTGAAACCCTGATTTTTCAGAGATCCCGGGCAGTTTAACCTTGGCAATCTTTATTATCGCCTTGTCGCGCTGAATTCTAATATAGTCAGGGTAGACGATATCGTTTACGCGGTCCTGAAAATTGAGCTCTTCACCTTTATCACGCAGAATATCGAACAGCTGGCTCTCTGATAGGGGAGAAACCATGATCATCTTTTCCCAGCCCATATTGTCGGCAAAAAACAAATCACGGCCAGGCAAAGCCTCTTGATAACCTGAGTTTTCGAGACCATTGATGTCGATATAGATATCCCACATGTTGGCAACAAAACCCTGGTCTTCGCTTTTAGAGGTATCAGGCCATTCACGCATAATATAGTTACGCATCTGAATTTCGAACACAACTACCTGACCTTCTTCATAAACGGTGAAGTGTTTTATGTCGAAAACTCCGCGGCGCATGCGCTTGTCGAGAGGATACTGATAATAACCCGGCCCCTTATCGTCACCGATATTATCAGAAATATCGAGCAGCGCACCCTGTTGATAATAATAGTTTACCGGTTCGCTGCGGGCAAAAAGCGTAGTGGTCGAAACGAATAAGAGTGCCAGCAAAACTGCTGATACAAAGATTTTTCTGCCTGTTTTTTTCATTATTTAACCTGAATGATCGAGTAACTCGAATCACCCGATTCTTGATACGGGTCTTTGACCTGATTGGTTGAAGTAATGTTAAAAGCATACTTCTGATAACTCACAGCAGTAGAAACACCGATAAAAAGCCTTGTATATACGCCATCACCGGCAACTTCATCACCATTGGTGCCGTCATCATACATTTTTTGCGGTTGCCAGTTCGTAAAGTCACCCACAACTGTCGGGTTAGTGACTTCTGAAAAGTCTGAAGCAATTAGAACAAGCTTG
Organism: Erysipelotrichia bacterium; assembly: GCA_009928855.1. GTDB lineage: Bacteria > Muiribacteriota > Ozemobacteria > Ozemobacterales > Ozemobacteraceae > Rifleibacterium. Next base: position 1,945 of record SABV01000233.1, read on the forward strand.
ATTTCGCCACTCTTCTTGGAAGCAAGAGTCGTAGTCGGCACTTCAAGCAGAGTCAGAGTCGTAAGATCTACCGGAACAGCTCTGACATGAAAATTAGAGCTTCTGAATACCAGGTATTCACGGCCGTTGCCTTCCATAGCGAAGCTATAACCACCGTCACTGTCGAGATTCATCGATCTCGAACCCTTCTTGGTAGCTAATTTGACTTCAGAATAGTTCACGCCAACCAGGTCGCTGGTAACATTACCTCTGGCAATTTTAACAGTAGATTCAGGAATATATATCGCTGAATTGTAACTGAGCGTGGTTTCCCGGTGCGGGTCTCTGTCGCCTGCAGTAGTTCCATTACTTTTAATTAAATCCAGGGAATATTGCTGATAACCGGTTTTAAGCCCGGTCAGACGCAGAGTAAAAATGCCATCGTTGGCAAGCTGGTCGCCATGGGTACCATCGTCATACATGTTTTCGGTGGCCTGTGACCAGAGAGGGGTTAACGATTTAACAGCAAATCCTACCGCATCTGGAAAATCCAGAATAGTAGCAACCCACACAGCCTCGCCCACCAGTTTTTCGTTAAGAGAAATATCAGGCGCGGTAACTGTCTGTTCTACCACCGCATCAACCCATCCGTAATTGACGTCAAAATCCTGGCCGCGAGCAATCAGAAGAAAACGACCGGATTTTCTGAATTCAAGCGAATACTGACCGCGATCGTTAACATAGGCACTGATGCTGCTTTCGCCGGCTACGGTCACTTTAACACCTGTCGAGATCTTACCTGCCGGAACAACTATGTTGCCGGTAACTGTAGCAACAGGTATAACCAGGGCTTCCTGAATGCAGCCCGTGGTTGCAAAAGCCATCAGAGCAAGAACTAGCGTAATCAGTTTTTTTTTCATTTTCACGGGTTCCTAGAAATTTGATCTTGCCTCGAAGATGAACATCTTCTGTGTATGTATGTCTTTGTAATCTCTTCCGTTATCTGTGCTCGAAACAGCCCAGCGCCACTCGTAAGGATAGTCATAGCCGAACTTAAGAAGAATAGTGGCATCTCTGGTTACGTCATAAATCAGTTCGCCATAAATGTTTTCGCGATCAAGGCTGTCGGTTTTGCCATCTTTAAAATCGATTATGCCACGTGAATAGAAGGCCCGACCTCTGAATTTATTGGTAAAATTCTTTTTAAGCTCTGCAATAATAGCGTTGGCAAGGCTTGATCTGCTGCCGTCAAAACTGTCTTCGTAATCAATATGCTGCACGCCACCGGTAAAGCTGGTAGTAGAAGTCAGATTGTAAGTAGCTTCACCGATGTAATCAACCCTGACGTTTTCTTTTGGTGAATCTATCCACTGCACCTGGTGTTCGACACTGCCCTTAGCATATACTCTTGGATTAATATCGGAGTTGATTTCGAAATAGCCGGTACGTCCATCGTTTTCGTAAATCTGACCATTATCTTCATAAATATCGTCAGAATCATTGTCTATCGAAATCTTGCCTTTTGAGCTTACAGAATCGCTAAGCTTAAGATTGAGCTCGAAAGCGTTTGAAGTTGCGCCGCCTTCGTCTGCAAAGGCGTCCCATGCCTGAACGAAATCGTATTTAAGAGTAGTGTTGTCGGTAAAATCAGAAAGAAGCTGAAAAGTAAACTTTCGACCTGAGTAACCATCGGTCGGAGAAGCCTTATAAGGGTCGACTTCCCAGGTTTTAGAGAGATAGGTCGCTTCGACAGACAGGTTGTTAGCCATAGCCAGCAATTTATTGCCAAAATCATAGTTAACCGAAAAGCGAGTAAGTTTTTCGCCTTCAAAATCTTTACGTCCGTAGTTGTCATCAACTGAGAGATCTTCTGGATAATTCTGACTTTCGCCAACATCATAGCCCCACTCAGGCGCCATCATCGCCCTGAAGTGTCTGCCAAAATCATAGTGTTTAACAGTGCCGGTAAAACCACCATTCTGAACGCTTATGTCAAATCTGCTGCCTTCGTCGCCCAGATTGCGCTGTTTATTATCGGATGTATCGGTAAGGTAGGCATTAGAAGTCAAAATTTCGGCAGTGGCCTGAATTTTGCCGGCCCGCTCGGTCGAATAATTGAAGTCTACGCCCCTGACAGTATTCGAGTTACCTCTTATCTCGTAATCCATAATCTTTTCGGCAAATGAAGTGCCGATCGAAAATGTGTCTTCGCTGAATTTTTCAGGCAGCTTCCAGACCAGGCGCCCAGAAACCATATTAGTGGTATCACCGTAATCGCTGCGAATATCGCTTTTGAGAACAGATCCCTGATAAGACACCCCGCCCTCTGCGCCCGAAATTTCGACACCCTGATAGGGTTTAATAACCTCGGTGTTTTCGGTAAGAATGTTCATCGGGTTATCGATACCGGTCGCAGATTCACCCGCAAAAACCCTGACCTTCATAGATTTGGCGGTGCTCACGATATGCATTTTGTTAGAACGCACATAATTGTCGTTCTGAATGTATCTTACGTAATCATCTACATTATCGAAAGGGTTCTGCCCTGAATTACCGGCGTCATTAAAAACAAGTTTGTTCCAGGTGCGACCCTTGATAAAACCGTAGAGTTCGTAAAAAACCTCAATTTTGTCATTAACAGGCTTACCGGTAAACTGCAGATACAACTGCTGATAAAAGGTAACCAGCCCAGGATCAATAAAAGTCGCCTCATCACCGTAGTCATCACGAAGAACAGATGAAGGTTCGACGATATACTGGCCGCGGCCACGGTAGAATCCAGACATCTTAACTTTGGGAAGCATGTCTTCGAGAGTCTTCACCTTGTTTTCATTGTCGACCATGCGGCGCTCAAGAGAATCAACCCTTACATCGAGCAAACCGAGTTCATCTCTGAACTCTTTGGTCAGGCGCGAAAGGGCGGCTCTTTCTTCTTCACTTGCAGAATCAATGGTCGCTTTTTTCTCTTCCATGCGTTTGAGAATTCGTGCAAGAATAAGAGCGACATCATATCTGGTGGTAACTTTTCGGCCTTTAAAAGTGCCGTCAGGGTAGCCTTCCATATAACCCTGGCTGATAAGAAAATCGACGTCGGCATAAGCCCAGTGATCCTGGGGAAGATCCTGAAACGCCGCTGATTGAGTAAATGCGGCGGCAGGCAGCATCAGGCACAGAAGTATTGCCAGAAACCCTCTAAATAGGGAAAATCCGCTATCAGTCTTTGTTTGCCTCATTCTTTTCTTATTTTTCCTTGAGAATTGGAATGCTCCAGTTCCTTTATCGACAAATCCAATAAAATTTATGAGATTTTTCCCAAATGTTTTTGACAGACTCTTACTGCCCACCTGTTCAGGTGATAAAAGGGTTTATGACAGCGCAAAAGCCCAAAATCTGGTGTTTTGGTCTGCCAGCCTGACTTTGAAATGGGGTTATTTCAGCGAAGCATACTCAGAAAACTTTTTATAACAGGCGCACTGAGTATTTTGGCGATTCCCAGGCCACGGCGGTTTTTTATGGTTTTTTTGTTTTTACGGCTATGCAGCTCTTCGAGAAAAACTTCTTCGAGAACCATACCAACCAGAAACCCGGCACCACTGTTATCGCCACAAATAACCGGAGCTCCGCTGTAACCGGCAAAGACTTCAAAATCGGCATAAAATACCGGGTAAAGTTTTGACGGCAACATCGGAAAACTAGACACAATACCATTTCTGACAAATGAAAAACCCGCTTCGTTGCAGGCTTCACCGTAAGGATAACCGGGAATCATAATTCTGGTGCCAGCACCGACGCCGAAGCGATCGAGCATACCTTCGTCGGCGATAAAATCGCACGCCAGCAG
>SABV01000234.1 GCA_009928855.1 Erysipelotrichia bacterium
GAAGAAGAAGAATCAGGAAACACAGATGAATAACCAAGCAAATACTTCTCAGGCAACAGTCGATGATAAAACAGATGAAATCGTCGTAGAATCGGTATGCAAGACATACAAGGGCAGAAGTGTTGTCAACCATGTCTCATTGAATATCAAAAAAGGTGAAATAGTTGGTCTGCTCGGGCCAAACGGGGCAGGTAAAACCACAACATTCTACATGGTCGTCGGCCTTATAAAGCCGGATAGTGGCAGGGTCTGTTTCAATGACCATGAAATAACGAGCAAGGCCATGTATCAACGGGCAAGAATGGGCATTGGTTATCTGCCACAAGAAGCGAGCGTATTCAGAAAGCTCACAGTCAAAGAAAATATATGGCTGATTCTCGAAGGCATAAACATCAGCAACAAAGAGCGCCATGAACGCCTCGACAAATTGCTAACCGAACTGAATATCGGGCGAATATCTGACAGTCTCGGTTATTCGCTTTCGGGCGGCGAGCGACGACGGGTTGAAATAGCCAGAGCCCTGGCTGCCGAGCCAAGCTTTATACTTCTGGACGAACCCTTTGCAGGCGTTGACCCGATAGCGGTTCAAGACATTCAAAGCATTGTTCTGGAACTGCAGAAAAAAGGCCTGGGCCTTCTCATCACCGACCATAATGTCAGAGAAACTCTGGCAATTGTTGACAGAGCCTACATAATGAGTCTTGGGAAAATTCTCGTGTCTGGCTCAGCCCAATTTGTCGCCCAGGATGAAACCGCCCGAAAATTCTATCTGGGCGATCGTTTTCAACTCGACCAGATCGAAAAGTTCGCACAATGACATACATTTTTGTTCTCATCGTTATCAGCGGAATCATTGCCTACATAGGAGATGCTCTCGGCACCTGGGTCGGCAAAAAACGCCTGACCGTATTCGGACTGCGACCACGCATAACAGCCCTCGTAGTAGCCATATCGACGGGAATTCTAATCACCCTGCTTACTCTTGGCGTAGCCACAGCACTCTCTGAAGACGTCAGAATCGCCCTTTTCTCTCTCGACACTATCAGACAGAACATTACCACCCTGGAGCAGGAAACCATGGATCTCACCCGCACCAGAGACCAGCTTGAGAATGAGAAAAAGTTGCTCTCTGCTGATGTGGAAAGATTGACTACCATTGTGCGGCTTAAGGAAACTGAAAGCGTGGTTTTTCGCAAGGATGAGCCACTTTCTGTGTGTGTAATTGCTGCCGGGCAAAAGCCCAAAGAAGTAATGAAAGAACTGACAACACTTATAATCACCCTCACCGATAAAGTAAGAAAGCGTGGCATCAAGGTGCAGGATGAAATAAACTTCTTCACAGAAAACAAAGAACAGCTCGACGGCATGGCTGCGCATATTGCGAGTTCTACCCAGGATCTTGTGGTCGGCGCAGTAGCTGCAGAAAATCTGAATGCCGGTGAAGAGCTTGGCAATGTCCGATTTCTGGTATTGCCAAACAATTTAATTTTCAATAAAAACCAGGAAATTGCCTCACTTGAAATAGACGGCACTCTCGATCGCGGCAAAATTGCCCGCAACCTTAAAGAATTCATGGACGAAATAAATCACGAGGTCGTTAAGCTTGGAATGATTGCTAACCCTCTCACCGGGCGCTTTGGCGATCTTTCGTCAGATTCGATGATTTCTTTTTACGACATGGTTAACCGCATAAAAGAACTTGACCGCCAAATTATTCTTATAGCTGTAGTGCCAGAAGACACCTATGCTATCGGCCCACTTAACGTCACCTTCAGATTTGAAGAAACCGGCGAAAGCATTTTCAGCACGAAAGACGCAACGAACCCGAACCTGCCTGAAAAATAAAGAAACTGATAATTCTTTATTTTTATGGCATAATGGCGATTGAAAAACTATCGGAGAGACCACCCTTGATTACCGGAAAATACCAGATAGACATTTTACACGAAGGTACAATGCGCGTTGACGGTGGCGTTGTCTTCGCAGGTATGCCGCGCTGCGAATGGGAAGCCATTACTCCCCCCGACGATAAAAATAAAATAAGTCTTGGCATAAATCAGTTGCTGATACGAGGTTCTGGCATCAACATGCTCGTCGACACCGGAATCGGCAACAAAATACGCCCAAGAAAACGAGAACTGATGGGCATTGAAACCTCTGCGTCTCTTTGCGAACGACTCAAAGCTTATGGTTTGACCCCTGCAGACATAACTCACGTAGTATTCTCTCATCTTCACTATGACCACTGCGGAGGCGCAACAGAAGCTATCGGCGACGATATCAGACCAGTGTTTCCTGCTGCCACTTTTTTTATCCAAAAAGACGAATGGAGCGCAGCCAGAAATCCTGATGAAATTTCACGAAGCAGTTATTGCCTGCATGATTTTCTTCCGTTATATGAAACGGGCAGAATAAAATTCATCAATGGCGATTGCGAAATAGAAGAGGGCATATTCCTGGAAGTTACCGGCGGGCACACCGCCGCCCACCAACTGATCAGAATCGAAGACACAGCCTGCAGACTGATATACCCTGCCGATATATGCCCAACTCCCTTTCACCTGGCCCCGGAAAGACGCGAAGCATTCGATCTTTTTCCGTCAGCGACGCTTCAGGCACGCAAAACACTCCTGCGCAGAGCAATGCGGGCAGATACATTGTTTGCATTTTCTCATTCGTGTGAAAAAAGCTTTTTCAGAATCAAACAGGACTGCAACTCGTATACCGCGGTAGCCGTCAATGAACCCTGAAAAAATAACAATTCTGGCTAACGCTGCCTCCAGAACACTTAATCACAAAGCGTTAGAATCGGCAGTTGCCATTGTTTCCAGGCAGGTTGCCTGTGAAGTCATTTTTACTACAAGCATGCAGCATGCGCAAGAAATCTCGGCGCAGTTAAGCGCTAATCCTGCCAATCTTATTGCAGCATGCGGTGGCGACGGAACAATTCACACACTTCTCAACAGTTGTCACCCGGGTTCTCCCATGGGTGTCATTCCGGCAGGCACAGCCAACGTAATTGCCCGCGAGCTAGGCATTCCTCTGAACATGCAAGATGCGTGCAAAACTTTGCTTACCGGCGCATTGCAAAATATAGACGCCGGCCTCTGCAACGACAGAAAATTTCTCTTTGTTGCCGGCATAGGCTTTGACGCAAGAGTTGCAGCAAGCGTGTCTCCGCTTTTAAAAAGACTGATCGGGCGATATGCATATCACATTGCAGGGTTAAAAGAATTTTTGGGTTATATCCCACCCCGTTTGACTGTAACGACATCAGCTTCTTCCCAAACATGGCAGGGAAAATTCGCCATTATCGCAAATATGCGACGCTATGGCGGTGATCTTTTTTTTGCCCCTGAAGCCAGACACGATGACCAGATGCTCGACATGGTTCTTTTAAAGCAATTCAATATCACTTCTCTGCTTAAGCTGCTGAACTTTGCAAAACGCAACGGCCCGTTTCCTTTTGATGCCGCCGAAATCATAAGATCCAGAGACTTTGAAATCATATCTGACACTCCGGTGCCGTATCAGCTTGATGGCGAAGTTTTTGCGGCAACTTCAACTTTTCATATTGCAATTGATGCCGTAAGAGCCAGGATAATCACGCCGTGACAGCATTTTTATCGATTGCATGGGCTTTAACTGAGCTGCTGTTGATTATTTCCGTCGCAACAGCACTAATATTGCTTATAATCGCCATACTGCATCCTCTCTGCCTCGATCTGCATCTGCGCGGGTCGAGAATTGGGCAGAAAGCCGAATTATGGTTCTCATATCTTTTTGGAATCTTCAAAATTGGCCTTGTTGCAACGCCCCACCGTCAAAATGTCGTAATTAAAATTCTTTTCTGGAAAAAGCTGCTGAAAACGAACGGGCGCAAGAAAGTCTTCAAGCCACAACCTGCGTCGGATCGACCTCCCACTGAGCCGCCCTCCCCGCCCGCAATGACACCAGTCGAAATCTTGCCTGCCAAAGAAACTACCGAAGATATTCAGTCTCAGCCAGACACAGCAACAATCACAAAAACTACAGAAACCCTCGACAAACCACCGGCTCAAACCTCTCAACCAGCAGAAACCATTGTAGATACAAATGATGCACAGACAAAAAAAAGCACTGCTGCGACCGAAAAAGCTGCAACAGACTTACCTGATGCCACAGAGATTTCAGCAACTGAGCCAGAGCAAACGACCAGCGCCCCACCCTCTGCGACAAACATAGACACTGAGCCATTAAAGCCGCTGAAACAGGTTGAAGAAGAACAGGTATCACAGACGGCTGCAGCCCGTCAGGCTCCAGAAACTTCATCAGCAAAGCACTCAACCCGGCCAACCCCGGAAGAAAGCTTCAGACAGAAACTGCGCCGCGGCAAACGCAACTTCTCTGATCATTACCGGCAAGGCAAAAAATACGTCAAAATCTCTATAGACAAATGGAACAAGATTTCGCCGGCACTCAAAAGGTTCTGGGGCCGTAGTCGAAAGGGATTCAGCCTGATCAACCCTGAACTGATGGTGCGCTATGCACTGCATGAGCCTTATTTAACCGGCATGTTTCACGGCACCATGTCTATTTTTTCTGGGCTGGCACATCGCTTTGGCGTCGTATTTACTCCAATACCGGTGTTTACGGGGCCGACCATTTACGCTAAAGCCTCTGCAAGAGCCGTTATAAGACCATGGTGCTTTACCCTGGCCTTTATAGGAATATTGTTTGAGAAACAGTTGTATAAAGAACTCTGGTTCGCTTTCAAATGGTATAAAAACAACCGGGCGAGCAAATGAAAAATTTGTTTTTTTAATTCACAGTTTCTGGTAAGATTATGACGAAATTCAGGAGGTTCTACAGCAAATGGCAATTGATGCATTGATTAAAACGGTACTGTCAGAACTGAAAGTCGCGATTAACTCCAAAACAGTCATTGGCGAGCCAACTACCTTCAAAAACTGGACGGTAATACCCGTCACTAAAGTGTCATTTGGCTTTGGAGCCGGTGGTGGACACGGTAAAAATGACTCCGCAAGTTTTGGAGGCGGTTCTGGTGGTGGTGCTACTATTGAACCAGTAGCCTTTATTGCCATTAACGAAAAAGAGGTCAAACTGATATCTCTGAAGGAAAAAGAGACCATCTGGGAAAAAATCCTCAAACCGGAAGTTGGCGAAAAAATCTACAACAAATTGATGGGAATCGCCGACACACCCGAAACAGAACCCTCCGCAACAACCGAACCAAATGATTCAGGCAAATCTTCCTGACTTTCATATTTAGCTGATTTCTCTCAGAGAGGAAGTGGTTACTATTATCGACATACTTAAGCAGATACCCTTGCTACAGGGGCTCGAAGACAGTGATCTAAAAAAGATTTCTGAAGTCGTTAAAGAGCGTACGTTGCCAAACAATGCTGTTCTCTTCGAAGAAGGAGATATCGGCGACGCTTTTTACCTCATAAAAGAAGGCTCTGTGGATGTTTACAAAAACGATAACGGCGCCCAGAAGCTTGTCACGCGCATATCCCACACCGATGAAAGCAACTTTTTCGGTGAAATGGCTTTGATAGAAGGCGTTCCCCGCAATGCCACCATCAAAACAGCCACAGACTGCAAAGTTCTTGAAATAGACAAGATCAATTTTGACATGCTGCTGCGCCTGAATTCTTTTATCGCGCTGCGCATTATGACTGCGCTCAGTCGCCGCCTCAGAAAAGAATCAGCCCCTCCTCCCAAAGAAGAAAAATGCGGAAAAATCATAACGCTTTTTGC
>SABV01000725.1 GCA_009928855.1 Erysipelotrichia bacterium
AGCCGCACAAGACGGCGTTGTCCTAATTGTTAGCCGCATGGTTAAAGACCGTGTTGCTAACCGCGACGATGTAATGGTGCCCGGCGCACCAGTTCGCAACGCTGACGGCGTTATCGTAGGCGCCAACGGCCTGAGTCTTTGATTAACCGCCCGGCTCCGTAAAAAGAGCCGGGCTTTTTGCATGGAATACTTGCAATACCGCTTTTTCTGTGCTATTGTGAGTAAATTCTGAAACGAGGTGAACAAAATGAAAATCGGGGACAATGTAGGCACAACTCTAGGTCGCGGTAGAATCGCCGCAATCGAAGAATACAAAGGCGAAGTTCGATACGGCGTGATTCTCGATAATTCACGCGGGGATATTGTTTATTTTTACACAGAGGAGCTTGAAAAAATATGAAACCAACAAAAGGCAGATGGTCGGTATCGGTGAAAGAGATTGAAAACAATCTCATGCCAAGTTACTTTGAGATTTCTTCTGGCGACGGGTTTTATAACCTGACAAGCGAAAAAGGATTCGGTATTACAGGCTACATGGCTCCTGATGACGCGGCCTTGATTGGCAATGCAAAAGCCATGTATGACATTTTAAACCGTTTCGCAAAAAACACGTCTGAATATCGAGATTTTGAGGCAGAATCTCAAGGCGTGCTTAACAAGATTGAAAAAACCTTTCAGCGACTTGAAAAAGAAAATGCCAAAGCAAAGAAGGCTAATAAATAATGGCAGGCCCGCGCTTATGCTTATGGTGCGATGAGTTTAAAGTCGTTGCGGGCGAATGGGATGACATTTGCCCAGATTGCAAGCTAAACCACGGCGTGGTTGATCGGCCCGAATTGCCCGACGTTGGCGATTGTGAGTGCTGGTTTGACGGTTCTGACAATAAAATCCATCATTGCCAACAACGCCGAGCGCTTGCACAAAAGCAGGCTATAGAAGGCAAAGAGCCTGAAATGCCACAATGCGCTATTTGCGAAACTAAGCCTGAATACGTGCCTCGAAATCCCGTTAGATTCGGTGATATAGTCGTTTCAGTATGCGAGTCTTGCGGTAAAGAATACTATGCAGCAACAACGAAAGCTAGA
>SABV01000235.1 GCA_009928855.1 Erysipelotrichia bacterium
AAAAATTCCGATAAATGGATGCGGGCTTCAGCAGCTTTTGCGCTCGGCGAAATAAATGATCCCCGCTTCGTTCCTTGTCTTATTCAATCGATAAGAGACCCAGAACCGGAAGTAAGGCGAAATGTAGTAAAGGCTCTGAGCAAACTGGCCGATCCATATAGCCTGGCGCCCTATATAAGGCCCTTACGCTTTGACCCGGATGAAAACGTCCGTAAGGAGGTATTAGCTGTTCTGTCAGCCAAACCACCCGCATGATATGGCCATTCATTAGCAATAAAAAAGACCCCGAATTACTGATAAAAGAGCTTGAAACTCTTGACGTGCAAGCACGTCAGGATGCTTTTCACCAGCTTATCGATCACCCTGACAGCAAAACAGACCAACTGGTGCTTGCGGCGCTTGAAGCGTTCAATGAGGCACCCAAGGATGTAATTCTTCCGCTTATCGAAGTAGCAGGACAGCGCAAAATAACCGAAGCGCTGCCGATTTTTAAGGCACTGCTTAAAGAAAAAGATTCGCAATTGCGCGAGAGCGCCCTGCAGGCTCTGGTTGCCATCCCAACCCAGGAAAGCCTGGATATCATGATTTCATGCCTTAACGACTCTGACCCGATGATTAAGCAGAAGGTGCAGAATGCTATTACCGAGGTCTTCGGAAAAGACGCCCTGGGTGCGCTTATTCGTGCTCTTCCCATTGATCGCAATTCTTCAATGTATTTCGAGATCGTCTCTCTGATGGAGCATCTTGACCTGTTTTCGGTCATAAAAGAAAATTTTGACCAGCCAGATCCGATGATTAAAGACTTTTACTTCGACACTCTGACTAACTTCAACCGGCCTGATTTTATACCTCTGTATCTTGACTTTTACCCGGAAGCCTCCCAACCGAGAAGAGAAAAAATCACCGAAATTCTGCTCGATTACCCGCCGCTAGAGCTGCTGCCGTTTTTTCATGCACAACTTCAGACCTCCGGCTTTGAAGGACTGGCACCCCTCTGCGACCGAGCTCTCATAGACAGGTTTAGTCAGGCTAAAGAAGAAATATTGTCTTTCATTCTTGCGCTCAATGACACAAGATACAGGCTCAGGGTGCTTCCGGGCCTGATAAAACAGCTCGACCCCTACTGTTTCGACGCAGCCCTGGAAATCCTCAAAGAAGGCTCTTCTGAAATCAGAACTCTCACTCTTAACGCTTTATCAGCACTGATCAAGAGAACTTACGAGCGCATGAACGATAAGGCCGAACCAAACCGGTCGACTCTTGCCGCCTTTTATGATGCCTGGGAAAAACAAATAGTCGCGATGATGCGCGAACGGGAAATGTCGGATGAATTTCGCAAGCTGGTTAGAAGGCTGTTTTATGCCCTGACCCAGAATCGCCATGCCCTTATCAGGCCGTTTATCAAAGAGCTTTTTCAGAAAAATTTTCATGAAACATATTTTTTTCTCAAAGAGTGGGAATTCGACGAGCAGTTTGGTCTGTTTCACTGGATGGTGAACGAAGATCCTTCGTTTGGCTCGCTCATTCTGACCGCCTTGAACGGCAATGTCGATGACAACCTCTGGCGTGTTGCCCTGAAACTGCCCGAAAGCTTTGCTGACATAGAAGACCGCGAATTTTTTAAAAGAAATCTGATAACCCGCAATCGCAACACATCAATCGACAAGTTCTTGAAAGACAGCGATCATGGGGTGCGTGCGGCAGCACTGGAGTTTGCCTCAGAGTCTCGCGTAAATGGCTTAATCGACCTCTTAAAAAGCGCAACCAAAGATCCGTCACCGCTGGTGCGCAAAACCGCGCTGCATTGCCTCAACCAGCAACACTTTCCACAGATTCAGAATTTTCTGGTTGAAGCACTGGGCGACCCTGACGAAAGTATCATTTTTTATGCGATGACACAGCTCAAACAAATGCTTCCGGCGCCAAAGTTCGCACCTTTGCTTGTCAGATTTGTCAACAGCATCTCTGATAAACTGCGAAATTACGCTCTGGGCGAAATTGCTCAGCTCACCAAAGAGCGTTACATGGCTAACTTCAACAACCTTACTCCCGAAGTAAGAAAGCTGGCCGGAAAAGCAATTCAAAAAATAGATCAGGGTTTCTCAGACCAGATAATCCAGGATCTCTACTCACTCGACCCTCAGACCCGTCTGCAGGCAGCTTTGCTTCTCGAAAACATCAAGGTTGACAACAAAGGCCGAGACGCTCTTCTGGCGGCAATGAAAGATCCATCCAAGCTGGTAAGAGCCGCTGTTGTAAAGACGCTTGGTGTTATTGGCGATCAGAATCTGATAAAAAACCTCATCAGTTTTTTCAATGACCCAGACCCCCGTGTCAGGGCCAATACAATCGAAGCAATATCGACACTTGGCGATCGTCAGGCGATTCAGATACTTTTGCCCTATCTTGAAGACTCAAACAACAGAATAAGAGCCAACGCTATTGTAGGCATTCGAAAAATTGGCAATCTTAATGTAATGCCGATTCTTCAGAAAATGCTGGCGCACCGCGATGCCGGTATGAAAGCCAGTGCCATCTGGGCAATGGGCGAAATAAACGATCAGAATTTTCTGAGTTTTCTTTACCCCTATTTTGCAGACCGCGATGATACAATTCGATTCAATGCGATAAGAGCCGTCGCGAGAATAGCCCCCCAGACGCTTTCTCAATACATGCCGATGTTGCGCAAAGATCCGTCACCGCAGATAAAAAAACTTGTTTCCGATTTAAGTTACAAGGTGATCTGATGCCATGAAAATGACCGGGCATAAGCTCTTAGGGCATTTGAACGATTATTTCAGCCGTGGTGATTACGAAACAGAAATTTTTCTGATGCTGATTTTGCCTGCGTTTATTTTTACCCTCGTATTGCTGCTTTATAAAGGCAATGAAAAGGGCGAAAAAGAAAGCTTTACAGCTCTTTCAGATAAAGACTTTGAAATACTCGAAAACATAAGACAACAAAAAGGCCTTGAAGAATTCGATCGTGACTTTCTGATCAATCTGGCTGCGACAAACGCTGTAAAGCCAATTCATCTTCTGATCAACAAAGAAATCTTTGAACGCGTCGAAAGAATTCTACGCGAAGAGCTCGCCGAAGAGGGCAAAAACCCGGCTCAGAACAAAAATATGATTTATCTGAGCAAGCTCAAAAAGAAGCTTTTTTCGGCAAAAAGCTAAAGGCTTCTGACTGCCGTATCAAGTATTATAGTTACCGGCCCATTGTTGAGCTGACTTATCTGCATATCTGCCCCAAAAACGCCGTGCGCGACCTTTTTTATGCCCGCCGACTCCAGTTCTGAACAAAACCGTTCATACATTCTCTCGGCTTCAGCAGGAGCTTCTGCTTCTATAAAACTTGGCCTGAAACCATTGCGAATATCGCCAAAAAGGGTGAACTGCGATACAACCAGAATTTCGTAATCGCAGTCTTTAACCGAAAGATTCATCTTGCCGTCCTGATCAGAAAAAATTCGCAACCCGGCAACCTTGCGAGCCAGCCACAGCATTTCTTTATCGCTGTCACCGCGCCCCACTCCGAGATAGCAGACCAGGCCGTTCTGTATTTCGGAAACCAGCTGACCATCGACGCTTAACGAAGCCTGTCGCACTCGTTGAACAATCGCTTTCATATTTTCCCCCAATAAAAAAAGGCGCCATTTGAGGCGCCTTTTTAAGTTTATAAACGAGAACTTACTTATTGGCAGCTCTGCCGAGTTTGTCACCGGTCATTTCGAGAAGAACCGGGCTTGAGATAAAGATGGATGAATAAGTACCAACGATAACGCCGAAGGTAAGGGTGATTGCGAAGCCCTTGATCGATATGCCGCCGAGCAAGAGCAATGCCAGAAGTGCCAGCAGTGTAGTGATTGAGGTATTGATTGTTCTGCCGAGAGTCTGGTTGATTGAATCATCGATAAGTTTGGCAAAACTGGTTTCTTTAGAGATTTTGCGATTTTCGCGAATGCGGTCGAGAATAACGATCGAGTCGTTAACTGAGTAACCGAGCAGCGTCAGAAGGGCTGCGAGAACGGTTACATCGAATTCGAGGCCAATCAGCGAAAGAAAGCCGAGCGTGATAATAAGGTCATGCACAATAGCTGCGATAGCACCGGTGGCCGACTGCAATTCGAAGCGGTAGGCCAGATAAAGCAGAATACCGATTACGGCAATAATAGCGGCCTGAATGCCCTGTTTTTTCATTTCGTCGCCGATAGTCGGGCCAACGTTTGATACTTCGAGAGCCTCGTCTGAGAAAGGGGCTATCGCCTTGAGGTCAGAGAGAACCACGTCGTGAATTTTTGCGTTTTCCTGGCTGTCAAGAGGTGCTGCAGGGTATTGAATGATGAATTCGCGGTTCTGACCACCAGAAACAGACTGGATAATAAGCTGATCAGCAGTAAAATACAAAGATCTGTTTTTTTCGATCTGCTTAAAATTTTCGCGAATTTTGCTTTCGCTGGACTCGTCGTTAAAGCGAACATGAAGAATGCTGCCGCCCTTGAAGTCGATGCCGTAATTAAGACCTCTGGTGACCAGAAGAAGGGCTGAAATCACGATCAGAGCTATCGAAATGGTATAGAGAGTATGTCTGTGTTTCATTATTTGAAAATTCATTTTATTAACCTTCCCTTTGTCAGATGCTCAGAGTTCTGGCTTTATTGCCACTGTAATACATGTCAAGAGCGAGTTTAACGCAGACAATAGCCGTAAAAATATTGGCAATCAGACCAATGCCGAGAGTCGTTGCAAACCCTCTGATCGGGCCAGAGCCAAACACATACAGAATAGCAACAGTCAGCAACGTGGTGACGTTTGAGTCGATGATACAGGCAAGAGCACGATCAAAACCCGCATTTATCGCGGCTTTAACTGTTTTGCCCGATCTGAATTCTTCTTTGATGCGTTCAAAAATGATTACGTTAGCATCAACGGCCATACCAACCGTAAGAATCAGACCTGCGATACCAGGCAGAGTCAGCGTGCCACCAAAGAACACCAGCACAGCAAAAATGATCAGGGTATTGAAAAGCACTGCCAGATCGGCAAAAACACCCGAAAGCTTGTAGAAAACCATCATATACATAAGCACAAGCAAAGCACCAATATAACCGGCTGCCCAGCCTGCTGTGATTGATTCCTGACCAAGGGTCGGGCCAACTACGCGGCTTTCGAGAGCAATAAGACTGGCCGGCAATGCGCCCGCACGAAGAACAATAGCAAGGTTCTGAGCTTCTTCAAGAGAGAAGCGGCCGGTGATCTGAGCCATACCGCCGGTAATGCGGGTCTGAATTGTCGGAGCACTGTGAACTTTGTTATCAAGAACGATAGCAAGCTGTTCGCCGACGTGAGAACCTGTTACCTGAGCAAACTTAGCAGCACCTTCAGCATTGAATTCAAGATGAACAATGGGAGCGCCCATATCGTCAAAAGACACTTTGGCAAACTTGAGGTCGCGACCTGAAACTTCAGGCTTTTTGGTGAGCTTATACCACATGGCCTGCTGTTTCGGGCTGGCGGGCATCATGAGAACGATTTCGTTTTCGGGATTGATTGGCTCAAGCTGAGCGGCAGTCAGCGCCTGGTCGAGAACCATGTGAAACTGCAGCATTGCAGTGTTCTGAATCAGCTGTTTAACTCTTTCGGGGTCTTTTACGCCCGGCAGCTGAATTCTGATACGGTTGCCTTCCTGGGCCTTGATGCTGGGTTCAGAAATACCATACATATCAATACG
>SABV01000236.1 GCA_009928855.1 Erysipelotrichia bacterium
AAATTGCGGAGGCAATATGACAACTAAAATTGGAATCAATGGATTTGGACGAATAGGACGTCTGGTTTTCAGAGCTGCTATCAACAACTCCAATGTTGAAATAGTTGGCATCAATGACCTTATTGACGCTAATTATATGGCATATATGCTCAAATATGACTCAACACATGGCCTGTTCAAAGGCGATGTAAAAGTTGACAACGGTCACCTGGTCGTTAACGGCAAGACAATTCGTGTAACTGCAGAAAAAGACCCGGCCAACCTCAAATGGAACGAAGTCGGTGCTGAATTTGTCGTAGAATCAACCGGACTTTTTCTGACCAAAGAAACCGCCAGCAAACACATTGCAGCCGGTGCCAAAAAAGTAATCATGTCTGCCCCATCCAAAGATGACACACCAATGTTTGTCATGGGCGTCAACGAAAACAGCTATAACAAATCTATCGACATAGTATCAAATGCTTCATGCACAACCAACTGCCTGGCTCCGATAGCAAAAGTTCTGCATGACAGTTTCGGCATTGTAGAAGGTCTTATGACTACCGTTCATGCCACAACTGCAACTCAGAAAACAGTTGACGGCCCATCTGCAAAAGATTGGCGCGGCGGCCGTGGAGCCGGACAGAACATTATCCCTTCATCAACTGGCGCAGCAAAGGCAGTTGGCAAGGTAATCCCGGCTCTCAACGGCAAACTTACAGGTATGGCTTTCCGTGTTCCAACTCCAGACGTATCAGTTGTCGATCTTACATGCCGTCTTGAAAAACCGGCAACTTACGCACAGATTAAAGAAGCAATGAAAAAAGCTTCAGAAACCACGATGAAGGGTATTCTCGGTTACACTGAAGATGCAGTGGTTTCGAATGATTTTGTAGGCGATTCACGCTCAAGCATTTTTGACGCAGACGCCGGCATCTCTTTGAATGATAACTTCGTAAAAGTCGTTTCATGGTATGACAACGAATGGGGTTACAGCAACCGCGTAGTAGACCTGCTGCTTTATATGGCCAGCAAGAAATAATGCCGGTAACGCATTGAAAAATTTACAGGGAACCTTATCTTGATGGGTTCCCTGTTTTTATTTTATCTATTATAATCCTCTTTTACCCCTGCTCAGGAGGCAAACATGTTCAGAACGATCAGAGACATCAATTTTGCGGGCCGAAAGGTTCTTATCAGAGTTGACTTCAATGTTCCGCTCGACGAAAAACTCAATATAACTGACGATACCCGCATCAGAATGGCAATTCCGACTTTAAAACATATTATCGACAATGGCGGTCGTGCCATCATAATGAGTCACCTTGGCCGCCCCAAAGGGCAGCCGGTAGAAAAATATTCACTTAAATCAGTGGTAAAACACCTGAGCGATCTACTCGGCAAGCCTGTTGCCTTTGCTGAAGACTGCATTGGTGAAAAAGCGGCGGCCGTAGTCAACAATCTCAAGAATGGTGATGTGGCCCTGCTCGAAAACCTTCGCTTTCATAACGAAGAAGAGAAAAATGACCCTGCTTTTGCGAAGGCCCTCGCCGCGCTGGGTGACATATTTGTCAGCGACGCCTTTGGCACTGCCCACCGCGCCCATGCTTCCACTGCGGGCATAGCTGACACGCTTCCGGCATACGCTGGCCTGTTGATGGAAAAAGAAATCAACTATCTCGGCAAAGTTACTACCTCGCCGGATCGCCCTCTGGTTGCCATAATGGGCGGCGCTAAAGTCAGTGACAAGATGCTGGTAATTGAAAATCTGCTCGAAAAAGTAGACTCGCTGCTTATTGGAGGCGGAATGGCCTTCACCTTTCTTAAAGCTCAGGGGTATGACATCGGCAAATCACTTTGCGAAACAGACAAGCTTGACCTGGCGCTCAAACTTATCGAAAAAGCCAAAAAGTCAGGCCGCAAACTGCTTTTACCAATCGATGTTGTAACTGCCACCGAGATAAAAGAAGGCACAGCGACCAGAACTCTCGACATAAGTCAAATTCCAGCCAATGAACTCGGCCTCGACATCGGTCCCAAAACCATTGAAGCGTTTGCAGCCGAGCTAAAAACAGCAAAAACTGTTCTCTGGAACGGACCCATGGGCGTTTTTGAAACCAAGCCGTTTGACGTGGGCACTCGCAGGATTGCAGAACTGCTCACGACGCTGAAGGCAACAACCGTCGTTGGTGGTGGAGATTCTGTTGCAGCAATAGAGCAGATGGGTGCCGCCGACAAAGTTTCACACGTTTCTACCGGTGGTGGAGCCTGTCTTGAGTTTCTTGAAGGCCAGACACTGCCTGGCATCGCAATTTTTTCACGAGATATAAATAACCTGGCCGAAGGAGCTGGAAAATGACTCGCAGACCTCTTATTGCCGCAAACTGGAAAATGCACAAAACAACACAGGAAGCCAAAACATTTATGGCTGAGCTGTTACCGAAAATCGCAGATCTCAAAAACGTTGACGTGCTTATTTGCCCGCCGTTCCCACTGATTTACCCTGTAGACCAGGGTCGTGAAGGCAGCAAAGTGCTGCTTGGCGCTCAGAACATGTATTTTGAAGAAAAAGGGGCATTCACCGGTGAAGTTTCACCTGGTATGCTCAAAGATCTTAACTGCGAATTCGTCATTCTTGGCCATTCAGAACGCCGCTGGGTTTTTGGCGAAAGCGACGAACTCATAAACAAAAAGGTTCTGGCAGCCTTCAGCAGTGGATTGATTCCTGTCTTGTGCGTTGGCGAAAAGCTTGAAGAACGCGAAAAAAACCTCACCGACCAGGTGATTCTCAACCAGCTCGAAAAGGGCCTGCTTGGGGTTTCAGAAAAATATCTCTGTGGCATTGTAATCGCATATGAGCCTGTATGGGCTATTGGTACCGGAAGAAACGCCACTACCAAAGACGCTAAAGATGCGATTGCACTGATACGGGAATTCATACACAGCCGCTACGGCAGCGAAGTTGCTGCTAAAGTGCGCATTCTTTACGGTGGTTCAGTAAAACCTGAAAACGTCAGAACTTATATGGAGCAGGAAGGCATAGACGGCGCGTTGGTTGGCGGTGCCAGCCTTGAAGCTGATTCTTTTGCAAAATTGACCCAATTCTGATCTTGCAGGTTTTTGCAGGGGCAGCCTGACAGTCTTTGAAATACACCAAATTTCAAAGACTGTCAGGCTGCCTTTTTATGATCTTGAAAAACCCAATGATTCTGCCGATAAACCGGATGCAATGAATAGATTTTTCACCCTACTTTTCTGCATTCTTTTACTGCATGGCACATGCACCCATGCTGCTGTCAAAAATTTTGACAACAACAATCCTCCTGATCTGATGAGAGATTTCGAGCTTTTACGAAAAAGAATAAAGCTCAATCCACGCGATGTGGCGGCTCTGAATTCTCTCGGCATCATTTACGCCAGGGCTTCCAAACTAAATGACGCCATAAAACTCTGGCAATATGCTCTCAATGTCGATCCCGCTTATATCCATCTTTATAATAATCTTGGCTCAGCTTTTAAACAGATGGGGCGACGCGAAGAAGCCAGAATTGTTTTTAAAACGGGCCTTACTCATTCTTCGTCTTACTGGATACATTACAATCTTGGGCTGCTTGAAAAAGAAGAAGGAAACGTTGCCGCCGCCGTCAGCTGCTTCAAAAGCTGTGTCGCACAAAATCCTGGTTTTGAGCCGGCAATAAAACAGCTTTCAGAGTTAGGTTATCATTCTGAGCTCTCTGCTAAAAATCATCATACGAAATTTCTCAGTCTTGGCAGCTACAAACCCCCGGTTGAAACAGGAAACATTGATTTTTACCCACTTTTACCTGAAAGTATGCAGCAACAGAACTCATCTACTGCGCCCTCTTCGAAGCGGCAACCATCAAAGAATCATTCTGTAACGGTCAAAAAAAAGCAGGAAAAACCGTTCAAACCACTCAGCCTCTCTGAATGTGACGAGATAGTTAAGGCATTCAATGCTCCCCAGAAAGATCGCTACCTGGCCATCACTTTTGACGACGGCCCTCATCACACGTATACCCGCGAAATTCTTGATATTCTAAAAAGCGAGGGCGCAAAAGCAACTTTTTTTGTGGTGGGCAGCAGAGCCGAAACTTACCCTGACCTCATAACCCGTATGAACAATGAAGGACACGATGTCGGCAATCACTCATGGGAGCACAGATCACTCGCCAAAAGCACAACTTCTGATGCGTTGACCAGTCTTAGGCGCACCAATGAGTTGATCAGCGGGATTACTGCAAAACCATGCATTCTGGTACGCCCACCATTTGGTCACACGAGTGCCCGTGTCAAAAACATGCTTCATCAAGAAAGCTGGCACGAGATCATGTGGGATTCAGACAGCCGCGATTGGCAGAACAAAAACCCTGACGTAATACTTTACCGCGTCATGAAATCGGTCGGGCCAGGCAGCATCGTGCTTTTTCACGATATTCACCCGGGTGCCGCCATGATGTTACCAACCATGCTTAGAGCATTCAAAGCCAATGGCTACCGTTTTATAACAATTTCAGATCTTATCGCCCTCACCAACGCCAGTTAACAGGCATTCACTTCCGCTCCCGATTTTGCCCCTTGCGGGTAAAACACATTAACGTGTACAATTGCTTTTTAATTGGCACAATGTAAACAAAGGCGAGTATCCGTGACGCAACAACGGAAAAACGGAAGGAAATCGGCATGCAAACGACATATAAACGCATAGATGCAAGGTTCGCCATGCAAGTGGTTATGAGCCTGACTGTTCTGGCCCTGTTATGCAGCGTTCCACAACTGGTTAACGCCCAAAATTTCCGGCCTTCAATTTCTGCAGATGCATCTTTAAAGGGCTTTTTTTTAACAAATCTGGGTGGTGTACAAATCATCATGCCAGATTCCGGAAAAAGCAAAAACATTTTGTTGCCCCTTAACGCCGAAGACAACCTTGCAGAAAAAATAAAACAACTCAAAAAAATTCTCGGATGCACCACAGCAGTTAATCTAACGAAGCTTGTTCCCGAGAACGATTATGAAGAAAATCTGGTAAAACAACTCCCTGATTTGCAACTTTATTCAATCAATAAGTTATTGCCACCGGCAATCAGTGAGCGTTTTAACCGAAAACTCGATTTTGGTGGCCCGAACTGCTTTTTTACCGCTCTTTCGGTGACAGACGGTATAGATAAAAATGAGGTTCGCCACCTTTCGTTAAAAGAGTTCAAAGCACGTCTGGCGCTTCTTTACACAGAGATTGCCGCCGACACACCCCAATCCGGCGACGTTCTTCTATATAATTCTGTAGACCATGGCGCCGTATATCTTGGTGGCGACAAAGTATTTCATAAAAAAGACCTTAATAAAGAATATTATTTCCGCATACCGAATAAACTTGAAGTATTTTTTATCGACCCGGGCGAATGGGTTCCAGGGCCGAATTATTGCGGGGCATACGCACGCCCCCACGATACGGCAGTTAGAAAAATACAGATTTTCAGACGAAACCAGACGCGTCTTGCCACCTGGAATTCATCAATTAAAGATCTTCCCGAATTCAAGCTGATTGCCCTGATGAAGAATACCGCCATGCAAACTGCTCCAGCCTGGAAACTCGGAAAAATCATGGGCTACTGGAGCGAAATTCTCTCAGAAGAACTTGTTCGCAACTTTGAGCATCTGAATGCAACAGAAACTGGCAAACAGCTCATGTCTGAGCTTGAAAGCGTTAGAGACCAGATTTTTATAAG